>CAZJOO010000010.1:0-17604 GCA_964547725.1 uncultured Candidatus Saccharibacteria bacterium | reverse complement strand
GCTTTAAACAGTCTTTATGGAACAAGTTGTTCAACAATTGGAGCTTGGAATTGTAGTCCGGCAGGAACAGCACTTCAAGTAGGAGGGGGAAGTGGTTTTGATGCTTTGTTGGGAGGTGTTTTTGCAACTAGTTCTTATGCCAACGCAGGTGCTTACGGCTATTATTGGCAGTCTACTGGTCATGAATATTTTGGCTCTTCGATGCCGACTATTCTTATACAAAATTTATCATCAGCAACATTATCCGCATATTATAGTAGCATTCGATGTGTTAAGGATTAATATTTAAAAAAGACAAGATGTATTTTTGATTTATATATAAATTTTATTAACAGGAGACCATTCAAGGTCTCCTTGTTTATACTTTAAAATATGGTATAAGGAAAACAGTTGGAGGAAAAAATGCAATTATTAATTCCTAAGAATGTGGCTGAGCTTAAAAAAACTAGTCATTCGATTCACGACTTTAGTGATTTGATGGACAAGAGTCTCAGCTTAAAAGAAAAAGCATCATTCGTTGAGCTTTACAAAGATTTACTTTCTATTCTAGAAGAACAGAGATTATCTTGTTCAGAGAACAGTGAACTATTTGAAGTAATAATCAATGAAGCCAAAGGGACTCAGGAATTTTTAGAAGTAGTTGTTGAAGAAATGGAAAGTTTTTAATTTAGAACTTTCATTTTCACTCGACAACTTTTTTCTTTTATGTTACTACAAAAATAGTCCTTTTTTAAGGAGGGATTAAATTGAGTATTTCTAAAAAAGAAGAAGAAGTCAAAACGTTTGATGTGGTGGAGTTTATTCTATCTGTAAATGCTACAGAGTATGTCATTCATACGTTCAAAAGGAATGGAGAATTTAGACCATTAAGAATCTTGTGTTCTGATTTAAAGAATCAACTGTTCTTATTAGAAAAACTAGGGAATTGTCCCGAAGAGTTTCTTAAACTTCGAAGTCTTGCAGAAGAATCAATAAAAAATCTTGAAAAAGAAATCGAAAAAGAACCTAAAACAATTTGAGGGAGTTTTAAAATAAAGCTCACCTTTTTTTATTTTCAAAGAGTTGCTTTTTTATTCGTTTTCAGCTAAAATTGTTAATATGACAATAGAAAATCTTAAAAATGAAGTTTCTGATAAATTAGAAAAAGTTGTTAATTTAGAAGGACTTACTATTATAGAAAAAGAATATTTAGGAAAAAAAGGAAGAATCAGAGAGTTATCATCATCCATGAAAGGGCTTAGCGCGGAAGAAAGAAAAGACTTGGGTGTTAAACTTAATGAACTATCAAATTTTCTAGAAAATAAAATACTATTAAAGAAAAAAGCTTTTAAACTTTCCGAGATTCAAAAGAGGGAAGAAAAAGAGTTTTTAGATATTACTATTCCTGGGAAAAAAGTAGAAAGGGGGCACATCCATCCCTTGTCTTCTGCCAAAAAGGAACTCGAAGACATTTTTGCTCTTATGGGTTTTTCTATTATTGAAGGACCAGAGGTAGAAGATGAGTGGCACAACTTTGATGCTTTGAATTTTCCTTTAAACCATCCAGCAAGAGAAATGCAAGACACTTTTTTTGTTAAACAAAAAGGAAGAGAAGAATTATCTCAAAAAGAAAAACTTGTTTTAAGAACTCATACTTCTAATATTCAAACAAGATACATGGAAACTCACAAGCCACCAATAAAGATTGTCGCTCCTGGAAGAGTTTTTAGGTGTGAAGCAACTGACGATAGACATGAAGTTTGTTTTTATCAAATTGAAGGACTATATGTAGACAAAGACGTTTCTGTGGCTAACTTAAAAGCAGTACTTGAAAGATTCTTACAAGAATATTTTAAAAATACAGAAGTAAAGATTAGGTTAAGGCCTAGCTACTTTCCATTTGTAGAGCCTGGATTTGAAGTTGATATGAGTTGTCTTGTTTGTAATCAAAAAGGCTGCTCTGTGTGCTCTGGAGAAGGATGGTTAGAGATTTTAGGAGGGGGAATGGTTCATCCTAATGTTTTAAAAAACTGTGGATTAAACCCAAAAGAAGTAACTGGTTTTGCTTTTGGAGTTTCTGTTGATAGACTCGCAATGATGAAATCAAGAGTAGACAATATTAGATGGTTTCATAGCGGCGATTTAAGATTTTTAAAGCAATTTTAATTATGATTATTTCATACAAACTTTTAAGTACTTTTTTAAAAGAAAAACTCATAGAGCCAAAAGAATTGATGGAGGCGATAACGCTTCATGCTTTTGAGGTAGAAGACCCTAAGGAGTATAAGGATGATTTTACATTTGACGTTAAAGTAACTCCTGACAGAGGAAGCGATGCTTTGAGCCATTTTGGTATTGCTCGAGAGTGTTCGGCTATTTTAGGATTAAAACTAAACGATATTTGTGTAAATGAATTGACTGAGGATAAAACGCAAGACGTTAATAGTTTTCTATCAGTTGAAGTTAGGGGTAGCGGTTGTATTAGGTATTCAGCCAGAGTTTTGACTGGAATTAAAATAAAAGAATCTCCTGAATGGCTAAAAAATAGTTTAAATAAATGTGGCGTTTCTTCAATTAATAATGTTGTTGATGCTACTAATTATGTCATGCTTGAATTAGGACAACCTCTTCATGCCTATGACTACGAAAAGCTTTCTGAGAACAAAAAGATTATTGTTGAGAAAGCAAAGAAAGGAGAAAAGTTTATCACTCTTTCAGACCAGGAAGTTATTTTAGATGAGAGTATGCTTACCATTAGAGACGAAAAAGACGCCTTAGTGATTGCAGGAATTAAAGGTGGTAAAAAAGCAGAGATAGGAAAAGAAACAAAAGCTATTGTTCTTGAAGCAGCTAATTTTGAAGGGTCTATGATTTCAAAGACTTCTAAAAAAATTAAAATAAGAACAGATTCTTCTTTTAGATTTGAGCACAATATTGATCCGGAGCTAACAGTTATTGCTTTGGATAGGGTGGCTTCTTTAATTCAAGAATTGGCTGGAGCAGAGATTCTTAAAGGAATCGTAGATGTGTATCAAGAAAAAGAAAAAGCTAGGAAAATATCATTGCGTCTAGATTATGTAGACAGATTTTTGGGAGCAGAAATTCCTTTAAAGGAAGTAAAGAAAATTCTAAGAAGTTTGGGTTTTGAGATTTTGAAAGAAGAAAAAGATGTTCTTCAGCTCTTGATTCCTTCTTTTAGGAAAGATATTTCAATTGAAGAGAATTTAATCGAAGAGATTGGTAGAATTTATGGTTATGATAAAATAAAACCAATTCTTCCTTTGTCAGACGAGAAGATTATTAGAAACGAAGACGTTGATTTAATTAATCAATTAGAACTTGTTTTTAAAGAACTTAATTTTACAGAAGTTTATAACTATCCTTTTATTGGAGAAGAGTATAAGGAAGCTTTTAATTTATCAAAACTAATAGAGATTCAAAATCCAATCACCGTTGATTCTGAATATTTAGCTCCATCTCTTTTGCCTAATTTAATAAAAAATTTAAAACTTAATTTAAGGTTTGAGAAAGATATTAAAATTTATGAAATTGGTAAGTCTTTCAAGAAGAATGGTTCATTGTCTGAGAGAAGAGTTATTTCAGGATTGATTTCCTCAAATGATTATTCTGAACTTAAAGGATTTTTAGAAGAAGTATTCAAGAGCTTTAATGTGAAAAATATTGAATATGTTCCTAATACAAAAGAAAGCTTTTTAAGTCAGAAGAAATCTGCTATAATAAAGATAAACAAAAAGGAAATTGGTGTTATCGGACATTTATCAGGATATGTTTTAGAATCTTTGGACTTAAACATAGACCCTGTTTTATTTGAACTTGATTTCGAAGCTTTGAAAAACGAAATAGTAAAAGAGAAAAAGTTTAATCACATTTCTCTTTATCCAATCGCAACAAGAGACGTTTCGATAATTGTTCCAGCTCATACTTTTGTTCAAGAAGTAATTGAGGTGATAAAAAATTCAGAAAGCAAGTTGATTAAAAGAATTGAACTTTTAGATATATATA
Organism: uncultured Candidatus Saccharibacteria bacterium; assembly: GCA_964547725.1. Taxonomy (GTDB): domain Bacteria; phylum Patescibacteriota; class Minisyncoccia; order Minisyncoccales; family Minisyncoccaceae; genus JAAZMU01. The sequence goes on along the minus strand of CAZJOO010000010.1, from coordinate 13,602 downwards.
GTAATGAAGATTTAAAAACTTTTACTTTTAGAATCTACTTACAATCAAGTAAGAGAGGTCTTGAAAATAAAGAGATAAATGAAATTCAAGATAAAATAATCAGTAAATTAATACAAAACCCAGAATGGGAAGTTAAGAAATAAACATATGACTACAAAAGACAACTCATATTCAGCCAGTTCGATACAAATTTTAGAGGGACTTGACCCGGTTAGAAAAAGACCTGGTATGTATATTGGTTCCACTGGACCACAAGGATTGCATCACTTAGTTTACGAGGTTGTTGATAACTCTTTAGATGAGGCTATAGGAGGATTTTGTGACCACATTACGGTTACTCTTCTTCCTGGAGACATGGTAAGAGTTGATGATAACGGAAGAGGTATTCCGGTAGATATGCATGAAAAGTCAAAGAAATCAGCACTAGAGACTATTTTAACAACCCTTCATGCTGGAGGAAAATTCGGGGGAGGAGCTTACAAAATTTCAGGAGGACTTCACGGAGTTGGAGTTTCTGTTGTTTGTGCCTTGTCTACTTATTTAAAAGCTGAGGTAAGAAAAGACGGAGGAGTTTATGAACAAGAATATGACACTGCCAAGCCACAATATGCTGTTAGAAGGATTGGAGACACAAAAGAGCACGGCACTTCTATTACTTTCAAACCAGACGTATCAATATTTAAGGAAATAGTTTTTAATAGAAAAACCATTATTGATCATTTAAGACAACAAGCCTATTTAACAAAAGGAGTAACAATAGATTTTTATGACTTAAGGGAAGAAGAGAAACCTTTTGAATATCATTTCTATTTTGACGGAGGAATTAAATCATATTTAAACTATTTGGTTGGAGATATTAAGACTATGAATCCTAATCCTTTTTACGTTGCTAAAGAAAAGGATGGTGTTTATGTAGAAGTTGCTTTTCAATACATAGATGACATTGAACCTAACGAACAAAGTTTTACTAATAACATCTACACAATAGAGGGGGGAATGCATTTGACTGGATTTAGGACTGCTTTGACTAGACTTGTTACTGATTATGCTAGGAAGAGTGGTATTCTTAAAGAAAAGGACAAGCTTACTGGAGATGATATTAGAGAAGGTATTGTTGCCATTGTTTCTATTAAGATTGAAGACCCACAGTTTGAAGGTCAGACTAAAGGAAAGTTAGGAAACCCTGAAGCTAGAACAGCTGTAGATTCTGTAACAGCAGAAGCTCTTACTGATTTCTTAGATAAATATGCTCAAGACACAAAGGTCATTATTGAAAAATGTATGCTTTCGGCAAAAGCTAGACAAGCTGCTAGAGCTGCTAGAGAAACTGTTCTTAGAAAAGGAATCTTAGAAGGACTTGCTCTTCCTGGAAAATTATCTGACTGTACTTCAAAGAAGCCAGAAGAATCAGAAATATATTTAGTGGAGGGAGAATCAGCGGGAGGTTCTAGTAGGCAAGCTAGAGACAGAAGATTCCAAGCTATTTTACCGCTTAGAGGTAAGATTTTGAATGTGGAGAGAGTGAGAATTGACAAGATGCTTGCTTCTGTGGAAATTAAGAATTTAATTATTGCTATGGGAACCGCAGTGGCAGAAGACTTTAATATTGAAAAGTTAAGATATCATAGAATTATTGTTATGTGTGATGCGGATTCTGACGGAAACCATATTGCCACTCTTATTCTTACCTTGTTCTTTAGATACTTTAGGGAAATCATTGAAAAAGGATATTTATACATTGCTCAGCCACCATTATATAAGATTACGGCTGGAAAAGAAATTCATTATGCTTATTCAGAAGAAGAAAAGGTGGAATTGTTTAAAAAAATAAAAACTCAGAAATATTCCATACAGAGATATAAAGGTTTGGGAGAGATGAACCCTGAACAGCTTTGGGAAACAACCATGGATCCAGCAAGAAGAATTCTTGTTAGGGTTGATATTGAAGACGCCCAAGAAGCAGATAAAATATTTGATTGTCTTATGGGAAAAGAAGTTGCTCCAAGAAAGAGATTCATTCAATTGTCAGCTAAAGATGTTCAAAATTTAGATATATAATTTATGAATAACAAAAAATCATTTACATTGGTTGAGATGCTTGTGGTTGTTGCCATTATTGGCATTCTTTCTGGTGTAATTTTGATTTCTACTTCTGGCTCAACAGATAAGGCAAGGCTTGCTAAAGCACAGGCTTTTGCAACAACGACTCAAACTCAATTAGGGTATGATTTGATTTCTGAATGGACTTTTGATGGACCCACATTAGCTGGATCAAAAGTTACCAATTTAGATCTTCAGGATAGTTGGGGAGGGAACAATGACAACATTACGATATACGGTAATCCAATTGTTGAGGAGGAAGATTGTGTTTCGGGAAAATGTTTAAAGTTCGATAGTCTTTCATATATAACTTGTGGAAATGGTGGTTCTAGTTTAGACGTGGCCCTGGGAGATTCTATGACGGTTGAAACATGGGCGAAAATCAATGTTATAGCAAGAACTAATAGTATTATGTCGGTGTGGACACCATGGATTTATTTTGTTTCAAGTGGGATGCAGAGATTGTATATTAAAAGTAACGGAGCAGATATTAGCATTAATGCCAATACAGTCATGTCTTCTAATGATTGGCATCATATCGTCTTCATATATACCAAATCAAATAAAATGGCGAATTTTTATTTGGATGGAAAATTAGACGGGAGTCCTGTTTTTGCAACCGGAATGGATGTTGCTTCTGGAAATAGGTTAAAAATAGGCGGCTATGGCAACGCAAGTAATTTTTTAAATGGAAGTTTGGATAGTATTCGTATATATGACAAAGGATTAACTTCTTCTCAAATAAAACAACAATATGTCGCAGGATTAGATTCTATGCTAGCTAAAAATTTAATTTCGAAAGAGGAGTATAATGAAAAGGTTGAGCTGCTAGCTAAAAATTGACAATTCTTGACCTTTTTGTTATTGTGATTCTATGAATAATAAAGGAAATTTCATACAAGATGTTTTCAGGGAGGTAAAGAAAGTAACATGGCCTACCAAACAAGAACTTATTAAAAATGTTGTTAATGTTTTAATATTTTCTCTTGTCGTAGCAGCTATTTTAGGATTGCTTGATATTCTTTATATATACCTATTAGAAACTTATTTTATTAAATAATATTTTATGTCAAAACAACAGACAACAAATGAAAGAAGGTGGTACGTTCTTCATACTTATTCTGGCTATGAAGACGCAGTTGCTAAAGGATTAAAGCAGAGAATAGAATCTCTTTCTATGGACGATAAGATTTTTAACATAATTGTTCCTAAGGAAAAGAAGATTAAAATTAAGAACGGAAAGAAAAAGACTATCGAAGAAAAGATATATCCAGGGTATGTTCTTGTGGAAATGGTTGTTACTGATGATTCTTGGTATGTTGTAAGAAACACTCCAAACGTTACTGGTTTTGTTGGATCTGGAACAGTTCCACTTCCTGTATCAGAAGAAGAAATTGCTGCTTTGAAGAAAAGAATGAATGCAGATGAACCGGAATTTAATGTTGATTTCAAAAAAGGAGACGCGGTTAAAATTATTGATGGACCATTTAAAGATTTCGACGGAAGGGTTTCCGGAATAGACAAAGAAAAAGGAAAGGTTAAGGTGTTAATTAATATGTTTGGAAGAGATACACCACTTGAATTAGACTCTCTTCAGATAAATAAAATATAATATGGCAAAAAAAATAAAAAAGATTGTAAAATTACATATAGCAGCAGGAAAGGCAAATCCAGCACCTCCAGTAGGACCAGCATTGGCGCCAACAGGGATTAACATGTCTGAATTCTGTCAAAAATTTAATGCTGAAACACAACAAAACGCTGGTTTTAAAATACCAGTAGTGATTACTGTTTACGAAGACAAGAGCTATACTTTTATACTAAAAGAACCTCCAGCATCTCAATTGATTAAGAAGGCTTTAGGTTTAGAGAAAGGATCTTCAGAGGCAAATAAGAAAAAAGTTGGTAAAATGACAAAAGCACAATTGACTGAAATTGCTGAAAGAAAAATGAAAGATTTGAACGCAAACGATATGGAAGCTGCTTTAAAGATTCTTGGAGGATCAGCAAAATCAATTGGTATTGAAATTATTGACTAATGATTCTATCAAACGTAGATATAAAAGAATATATAGACGCAAAAAAGATTCAAATTATTCCAGAGCCTAACATGGAGAAGCAGTTAGGTTCTGCTTCTTTTGATTTAAGGCTTGGCAATGAGTTTAAAATTTTTGAACACAGCGCTAAGCCTTTTATTGATACTAGAGACCCAGATGCTACTAATGGTACTACTAGATTAGTTACCTTAAGGGATGATGAACCTTTTGTTTTTCATCCTACAGATTTTGTTTTAGGAATTACTCTTGAAGAAGTTTGGCTTCCTGATAGCATTGCTGCTAGAATAGACGGCAGGTCAAGTTTAGGAAGATTAGGGATTGTTATTCATTCAACTGCTGGGCATATTGATCCAGGATTTAGGGGTAAAATTGTTTTAGAAATGGAAAATATAGGAATGATGCCAGTCCTTCTTTATCCAGGAACAAGAATATGTCAGTTGGTTTTTCAAGAATTAAAAACTCCAACAACTAATCCGTATTACAAAAAAGTGGGGGCAAAGTATACGATGCAAAGTCATCCTCAAGAAAGTAGATTAGAGACAGGGGATTAACATTTCCTGTTTTTAAATAGAAAATAATTATGAAAAACGGAAAATTTATAGTTATAGAGGGTATTGATGGCTGCGGAGGCGAAACTCAAACAAATCTTCTTAAAAAATATTTCGGGGAGGATAATATTTTATTCTTATCGTTTCCTTGCTACGAAACCAAATTAGGTCAAATTGTTGATGAGTTTTTGCATAAAAGAATTATCTTTGATGAAAAAGATGTTGAGCTTCTAGTTTACTATGCAGACATTCTTCAGTCCAAACCAGCTATTTCTAAAGCTTTGAGCGAAGGTAAGTATGTTATTACTGATAGGTATTTTACTTCTACTATTGCTTTTCAAAGTTTGGCGGGGAAGAGTATTCGTGATATACTAAATCTAGACGATATTTTTAAACTTCCTGTCCCTGATGCTTGTTTCTTGCTTGATATTTCAGCAGAAGAATCACAAAGAAGAAAATCAAAGGAAAAAGAAGGTTTTGTTAATTTAGATAGGAATGAAAGCAACCTAATTTTTATGGATAGTATTCGCAATCAATATCTAAAGGTTGCTCAAGAACAAATATTTTGTAAATGGGAAATAATAGATGGAGAAAAATCAATTAATGAAGTTTTTGAAGAAATAAAAAGTAAAATAGAGTTAATATGAAAAAAGAAATCAATCAATATATAGATCATACAAAAATAGGAAAGGAGGTTAAAAAAGAAGATATTCTTAAGGTTTGTGCGGAAGCAAAGGAATATAAGTTTAGAGGTGTTTGTGTTAATCCAAAATGGGTTAAATTAACTAAAAAAGAATTGAAAGATACTGATATTAAAGTTGTAGTATTAATTGATGACCCAATTGGAGATTCTGAACATAAACAAAGAGTTTCTTTATGTAAACAAGCCGTTAAGGATGGAGCTGATGATTTAGATGTTGTTGTTAATATTTCTGATGTTAAGCATGAAAAATGGGCTAAGGTTCTAAAAGACTTGAAAGGTTTAGCTAAAATTGGACACCTTAAGGTTATCATTGGAAGTGGATATTTAACAGACGAAGAAATTGCTAAGGTTTCAGAGTTAGTCAAGCAATCAGGAGCTTTCTGTGTTAAAACTGCTACAGGAAAAGATCCTTTAGAAAATAGAGAAATGATTGAGAAAGCAAGGCATTTAAAAATAATGAGAAAAAATGCAGAAGGGCTTTTAATTAAAGCCTCTGGAAATATTAAAACATTAGATGATGTTAAGATGATAATAAAAGCAGGGGCTGACATTATTGGAACAAGCTCTGGAGTTAAAATTATGAAAGCTTATGGAAAATAATAAATACGATGTTGTTATTGGACTTGAAATACATTTAGAATCAAATACAAAAAGTAAGATGTTTTGTTCTTGTTTGAATGATCCAGACGAAAGGAGGCCAAATCAAAATGTTTGTCCTGTTTGTATGGGGCATCCAGGAACTCTTCCGGTTATAAACCAAAAAGCGATTGATAATATCATTAAATTAGGATTAGCTTTAGATGCCAAAATTTCTCCTTATACAAAATTTGATAGAAAAAACTATTTTTACCCAGACCTTCCAAAAGGTTATCAGATATCTCAATTTGATTATCCAGTTTGTAGGGACGGATATTTATCTGTTAGAGCGGAAAAAGGCTTAAAGCTAATGAGGATTAACAGGATTCATCAAGAAGAGGATGCAGGAAGGTTGGCTCACACTAACGACGTTACTTCTTCTCTCGTTGATTATAATCGAGCAGGAGTTGCTTTAATAGAACTTGTTACTGAACCTGATTTTAAGTCATCCGTAGAAGTGATTAATTTTGCAAAAGACCTTCAACTAATTGCTAAATATTTAGGTGTTTCTAATGCTAATATGGAAAAGGGGGAAATGAGAATTGAAGTTAATTTATCTCTTAAAGAAAAAGGAGCAGAAGAACTTGGAACAAAAGTTGAAGTTAAGAATTTGAATTCTTTTAAGGCGGTAGAAAAATCTATTTTATTTGAAATAGAAAGACAAGCAAAGATATTAGATAAAGGAGAAAAAGTAGTTCAAGAAACTAGAGGATGGAATGAATCAAAACAGGAAACTTTAAGTCAGAGATCAAAGGAAGATAGTGACGAGTATAGATATTTCCCTGAGCCAGACTTACCACCTCTTGAAATTACTCCTGAAAGAATAGCTTCTCTAAAGAGTGAAATTCCAGAACTTCCTCAAAATAAAAGAGCTCGAATTGAAGCTGAATATGGGATAAATGATTTAAAGATTTTAGAGATTTTTATTGAAAATAAAGATTTTGGTAAATATTTTGAAAAGATAGCCACAGAAATTTCTAATTGGATGATTGATAAGGGGGTTGATGAAAGTAAGAGCTTGGACTTGTTTAGACTAGCTAGTAATTATTTAACTTCTGATTTGATTGGATTATCAGGAGGAAAGGTTATTGATTTTAGTAAAAACATTAATCCAGAAAATTTTGCTGAATTTATCGTTATGATTCACAAAGGTGAAATTAATAGCAAGATTGCAAAAGTTGTTTTGAAAGATATGTTTGAATTAGGAAAAGACCCTTCTCATGTTGTTCAAGACAGGGGGCTAGAGCAGATGGATGACGGGGAGGAGATTGACAAAATGATTGAAGAAGTTATAGAAAACAACAAAGAAGCTGTTGAAGATTACAAAAAAGGGAAGACGGCTAGCTTCCAATTTTTAATAGGACAGATAATGGCTAAATCAAAAGGAAAGATTAATCCAGACAAAGCAAGAGAGATTCTTTCTCAAAAACTTGAAAATATTCAATAAAATGCTATCATAGAAAAGTAATTAATTAATAGAAACGATTATGTATTCATTAAAAGCGGATTTAAGAGAAAAAAAGGAAAGCGTAGCAGCAGACGGAAGTATATCAGCAATACTATACGGTCCTGAAATTAAAGAAAACGTTTTACTTAAAATAAATTTAAACGAATTTAAAAAAGTGTTTAGGGAAGCAGGAGAAACTTCTTTGATTGAAATAGAGGCTGATAATAAAAAGTATTCAGCTTTAGTTTATGGTTATCAAAAAGAGCCACTATCTGGAGAATTTATTCATTTAGATTTTTATGCTCCTAATTTGAAGGTAGAAGTGGAAGCAGAAGTTCCAGTAGAATTAATAGGAATCGCTCCAGCAGTAGCTCTTGGAGGAACTTTAAATCACAACTTAAGAATTTTGCACGTTAAAGCACTTCCAAATGAATTGCCACACAAGATTGAGGTTGATGTATCTAGCCTTATAACATTTGCTGATGCTATCCCAGTATCAAGTATTGATTTAGGTAGTAAGGTTAAGATTTTAACCAACAAGGATGAAGTTATTGCAACTGTAGTTGAAGTAAAAGCTCAGGTTGAAGAACCAAAGGTAGAAGCTTCCACAACAGAAGAACCAAAAAATGACACAGAAAAACCAACAGAAGAATCAAAAAAATAATAGTTTAATAAGGATTTTTATAGGACTAGCGGGAATAATGTTTTTTATTCCTGCTTTTTCTATGGCTGCATTAGACCCAAGTTTAAATTTAGCCCAGATTTGTGAAGACGCTAGTTTGCTTGATCAAAAAGAACAAGAGTTTTCTAAAAAAGATTTTCAGGAATTGCTTGAGAATTGTAAAGTCTATCTTAACAACAAACAAATTCTTGCAGAGAAGGATTTAAATGAAAAAGCAGGGGAGAAAGAGACTCTTGAAGGTGAAATAAATAAAATAACTAGTCAGATTAAAAGTTTAAACAACCAAATATACCAATCCAATTTAACAATTAAGAGCTTGGGGTATAAGATAATTGATACAGAGGCAACTATAGAAGAAACCAAAGAAGATATTGACGACCAAAAGAAAAAAGTTGCTCTTATTCTTCAGGCTGTTTATGAAAACGGGGAAAAAGGAGTTTTGGAAATCTTTTTAGATTCTGGTTCAATTTCAAACTTTTTTGATAATTTTATTTATTTTGAAATTTTGAATAATAAAAATCAAGATCTTTTAAGTGAGTATCAATCACTTCAGGCAAAGTTAAGTGAAGAAAAAGAAAACTTAGAAATTAAAAAAGGAGAACAGGAAGGTTATGTGGAGCTTCAGCAAATACAAAAAAATGCTTCCGTGGAAGCAAAAGGAGAGCAGGAGTATCTTTATTCAATTACTGAGCAAGAATATCAACAATCTTTAAGTTTAAAAGAAGACATTGAAAGCAAGAAAGCTGAAGTAGAAAAAAGATTAATTCAACTAGTTGGACTTTTGCCAGGACAAGAACAACCTGATTTCGGAACTCTTTTAAATATTGCTAAAACTGTTGGTCCAAAAGTAGGAGTGAGACCAGCTCTTATATTGGGAATTATTTCTCAAGAATCAGCACTAGGAAGGAACGTCGGAAGATGTTATATTACTAATTCTACAAATGGTGGAGGAACTTTCTCTGGTTCTGGTTCAAGTTATAGGCAGCCAGACGGAAGTTATTATACAAATGGGGGACTAATAGAAAGAATCACTCACTACAAGAGAGATTTAGCACCTTTCCTCGAGCTTATGAAAGACTTAGGTTATAACAGTGCTCAAGTACCAGTTTCTTGTTGGATTACTGATTGTAGGTCTGGGGGATATACCGCTAAAAAATCTTCAATTACTATTTCAAGCGATGGAACTATTAATTGTCCGAGTGGATATTATGCTTATGGTTTTGGAGGAGCCATGGGTCCAGCTCAATTTATTCCAAGTACTTGGGAGCTTTATAGCGCTGATGTTTCTAAATTTACTGGACACGCTATTGCTAATCCATGGAACTTTGAAGACGCTCTAACAGCCTCAGCTTCATACCTATATGACTTAGGGGCGAGAAGTAATGCTACGGGAGAGTATAACGCTGCCTCTAGATATTATGGAGGCTCCTCTGCTTATGCTAAGAGCGTACAAACTAGAACTTGGTGTATGCAACAGTATATTGATTATGGTTCAATGTCTTCAAGTTGCGAAGCAATGATATTTCCTTAAAAATATTTCAAGAAACAAAAAACCACTTTTTAGTGGTTTTTGTTTTAGTCGAGTCCTTCCTTTAGTTGTTTAATCATTTTATCTATCTTTCCGTCTAGGATTATTTCCATTCCGTGCCATTTCTTATTTATCCTGTGATCTGTAACTCTATCTTGAGGGAAGTTGTAGGTTCTAATTTTTTCTCCTCGGTCAGCATCTCCAATTTGTTCTCTCCTTTGTCCTTCAATCGCAGAAATACTTTTCTTTCTTCTTTCTTCTAAAATCCTAAAGGTTAATAGTTCGATTGCTTTTTCTTTGTTTGATTGAAGATTTCTTTCTTCTTGGCAGAATACAGCTAATCCTGTTGGTAAATATGTCGCTCTAACAGCATTCATTCTCTTGTTAACATATTGTCCTCCTGGGCCAGAAGCTTTTGTAGTTTCTATAGAAATATCTCTAGGATTTAAATTAATGGCTGCTTGTTCCATTTTTGGAAGCACAGCTACTGTTGCGGTAGAAGTATGAATTCTACCTGATTTTTCGGTTTTTGGAATTCTTTGAACTCTATGAACTCCTGCTTCATGTTGAAAATCTCCAAAAGCTCCACTTCCTTTAACTTCAAAGATAATTTCCTTAAGCCCACCACTCTCAGTTTTATTTTCTGAAATAACAGAAATACCCCAATCTTTTCTTTGGGCATATCTTGAATACATTCTAAAGAGATCACTCGCAAAAAGAGCCGCTTCGTCGCCTCCGACACCGGCTCTTATTTCAAAAATAATTGCTTTTGCACTATTTTCCATCTTTTATCTTGTTTTGCTTAGCAAGTCTTTGTTTGAACTTCTGTACTCTACCCATTTCTCCAGTTCTTCTTTCTTGTCCTGTGTAGAATGGATGGCAGTGAGAACAAATTTCTACTTCCATCGATTCCTTTGTTGAGCCAATTTCAAAAACTGTACCACAAGCACATTTAATCTTTGCATTCTCAAAATATTTTGGCTGAATCTTTTTGTCCATAACTTTTATTTATATAATTATATTAAATACAATAACAAAATTTCTTTTTTAAATCAAGTCCTTAAAAGACAAGAGCACCGATAGACGGTGCTTTGTCTGAAAAAAGAAAAACCAATCCTTTCACTTACCAATTAGTTATAGGAAACTAAATGGTACTTAGTCCATACCCTAGAAACTGATTTTTGTCAAGGATTTTACTTTATATTAGCTTTTTGTTATAATTTTGTTAATGAAAAACAAATCGTTTACATTAATCGAGCTCCTCGTCGTTATCGTAATTATTGGAATACTTGCCGGCGTTATTATCCTCTCGGTAAGTTCTTCTATCGATAAAGCTAATTTTGCCAAAGCTCAGGCTTTTTCTTCTAATGTCTCGAATCGTTTATGGAGTGATTTAGTTTCTGAGTGGACTTTTGATTTACCGGCGGTTTCAGGAATTACTGAAGATACGGGAGGTGATAATGACGGGACAGTTATTGGTGCGACTTATATTCCAAGATCTTCTGATGAATGTGTTTATGGTGGGTGTTATGAATTTAATGGGACTGATGACTATATTGATTGCGGTGTAAGTAATTTAATGGGAATAAGCACTGATTTTTCTGTTTTTTCTTGGGTTAAAATTTCTTCTAACTTTTTAGACACCACAAGAATTGGAGCTATTGTGAGCAATTATCCTCATTCTCCTCATTTCGCTCTAGAGGTTCTTCAGTTAGGAAGACTTAGGTTTTATTGGAATGCTGGACAGATTGATTTTTCTGTCACAAACAAAGATTTGCGGGATAATAATTGGCATTTTGTAGGTTTTGTGCACGATTTAGACAATGATATTGTAAAACTATATATTGATGGTGAGGTGAGAGCTAGTAAAAGTGCAGCAGGTACAATACTGAATCTTGCTTGGCCAGCAAGAGTTGGCGGTGATTTTAGAGCAACCCCAGGAATACCTTTTGTAGGATTCATTGATGACATGCGAATGTATAAAGGAGTCTTAACATCTTCCCAAATAAAAAAGCAATATGTTGCTGGTTTAGATTCTTTATTAAGCAATGGAAACATTTCAAAAGAAGAATACAACGAAAGATTGAATAGTTTAGCTTTTGAGGGGTCTTGAAAAAAATCTAAATATGTATTATGCTAATTTATATAGACAGAGGAAACTCTTGTTTTATATTTTTTTATGTGATATATAGTGATTATTGAAAATTAATTATTAATTATGGAAAAAACCGAAGAAAAAGTAATAAACAATAGCGCAGTAGTAGATGAAATGATTAAGGCAGGACTTGGTTTTGGGCATCAAGCATCAAAATTACATCCTAAAATGAAGCCTTACGTTGCAAAAATTAAAGATGGTATTCAACTACTTGATTTAGAAATTACTGCTCAGAAATTAGAAGAAGCTTTGGCTTTTGCTAGAGAAGCAAAAAAAGAAGAAAAGACTTTCTTATTTGTTAGTACAAATCCTGCTTTGAGAAATATCGTTAAGGAAATTGCTGAAAAAACAAACTCTTTTTACGTTGTAGAAAGATGGATTGGAGGCATTTTAACAAACTTCTCAGAAATCAAAAAGAGATTAAGGTACTACAACGATCTTGAAGCTCAGGTTGCTATGCCCGACTTTAATACAAAGTACGTTAAGAAAGAAAGACTTCAAATTATTAAGACTTTAGAAAGACTTAAATTAAAATTTGGAGGAGTAAAGAAAATGGAAAAAGTTCCAGATGTTATTTTTATCATTGATTTAGATAAGGATAAGTTAGCTTTAAAGGAAGCTTTAGATGTTAAGAAAGTAATTATTGCGATGACTGACACTAATGTTGACCCTACAAAAGTAACTTATATGATTCCTGCTAACGATGATGCTAAATCTTCTGTGGAATATGTATTAAAACAATTTACTGATATTTTGCAATAATATGGTTTCAATAGAATTAATCAAACAATTAAGACAAGAAACAGATATTTCTTTAGCACAATGCAAGCAAGCATTAGAAGAAGCTGGCGGAGATATCGAAAAAGCAAAGGAAGTATTAAAGAAGAAAGGGGGAGCAACTGCTGCCAAAAAATCTGATAGGGAAGTGAACGTGGGTGTTGTTGATTCATATATTCACGCAGGTGGACAGGTTGGTGTTATGATTACTTCTTTATGTGAAACTGATTTTGTAGCAAGAGGTGATTCTTTTAAGGAGCTTAATCACGAGCTTCTTCTTCAGATTGCTTCTATGGCTCCAAAATATGTAAGTGAAAATGATATTGCTGAAGAAGTAATTAACAAGGAATTAGAGATTTACAGAGAGCAATTAGAAGGTGAAAACAAACCAGAAGAGATTAAAGAAAATATAGTTAAAGGAAAATTGGATAAGTTCAAAAAAGAATCTTGTTTATTGTCTCAGCCTTGGGTAAAGGACAACAGTATGACAATTCAAGATTTAATTAACGATTATATTGCCAAATTAGGCGAGAATATAAAAGTTAAGGAATTTATTAGATATGAGTTATGAAGTTATACTAGCTTTTGTAATGATTTTTAGTTTTTTGGGAATGGTTTTCATAACTATTCGTAAAATACCAGCCATTATAGAGCTACCAAATAATCCTAATTTCATTCCTGGAGTGAATTTGAAAGAGAGATTTACAAGAGAAGCAAAGGATGTTATAAAGAAAAAGTATTTTGAAATTCAGATTATAGGACAAAAATCACTTTCCAGAATAAGAATTCTAATTCTAAGATTAGATAACAGAATTTTTAATTGGAATTTGAAGTTAAAAGAGAGATCAAAGAAAACAAAAGAGGATATTGATTTTGAGCTTGATGATATAAAAAACAAGCTAAAAGATAAATAGGCCGGCATAGCTCAGTGGTAGAGCAACTGTTTTGTAAACAGTAGGTCGGGGGTTC
>CAZJOO010000009.1:0-18207 GCA_964547725.1 uncultured Candidatus Saccharibacteria bacterium | reverse complement strand
CGCGAGCTGGGTTCAGACCGTCGTAAGACAGGTTGGTTTCTATCTACCACAGGCGTCGATTCTTGAGAAGATTTGCTCCTTGTACGAGAGGATCGGAGTGAACCAATCTCTGGTGTACCAGTTGTCATGCCAATGGCATCGCTGGGTAGCTATTATTGGGAAGGGATAAAAGCTGAAAGCATCTAAGCTTGAAGCCCACTTCAAGATTAAGAATCAAACTCAGGTTAAAGACTATGACCTTGATAGGGTGTAGGTGTAAGTTCCGCGAGGAATTAAGCCGAGCACTACTAATTGAGATTTTGAAATAAATTATTGGCTAGCAATTATTAGCTTCATTTAACAAGTATATTATCATTTACAACCTTTGCTGTTTTAAATATGGGGATTATACCGCAAGTGCCCCACCTGATCCCATCTCGAACTCAGAAGTGAAACCTTGCAGGGCCGATGATAGTTCACGCGAAAGTAGGTCGTCCCCATTTTTAAGACAACAAAGAAGAGAAAGAGCTGAAAGGCTCTTTTTTTATATCTTAATTCGTGCTAATCTGTAAGTATAAGCTCGTTCTTAAGGAGTTCAAAATGTTGTTTAAATACATAAAGGAACTAATCGAAGAGATTCTAAGCCTTAGACATCTTTACGACGAAGATGGAATAAGCAGTCTTGTTCTTTATCGCCAAAAAAAGTGATTGAATAAAATTGCTCGGCAGTTTTTAAAAAACTGCCTTTTTTTATCTTGCTTTTGTTTTTATTTAACCTTATAATAATTGTGTGAAAACTTTTACTTTTAAAAGAATATTTTTATTGCTCGTTGTGGTTATAATTTTTGTAACTGTTTTTTATTGTTTGAAGGATAGTTTAAAGAACGGAGTTCAGAACAGTTTTGCTATAAAAGAGTTTTTGTGGGGAATGGGAACAAGCGGAAACAAAAGTTGTAGTTTTTTAGAGGCTGGAGAGGACTTGAAAACAGTAGAAATTCAAATCTTAAAAGAAGAGAATGAAATGCTTAGAGAGATTATGGGGATTTCTTTGAATAAGGATTATGAGTTTGAGATAGCTTCTGTTACTGGAAAAAATGTTTTTGAAGATGTTTTAACTATCAATCTAGGAAATAGCGATGGTCTTAAAAAAGACATGACTGTTCTAACTAGCGAAAAAGCTCTTGTTGGTAAAATTTTAAATGTATATGAAAATTATTCAGAAGTGATGATGATTACAAACTCTAATAGCTTGATTGATATAGAAATTGTCTCAAGAGATAAGTATGCTATCGCTAGGGGAGATAACAATCAAAAGATTATTTTAGAAAATTTAGAAAAAGACTCTGAAGTAATAGAAGGAGATATTTGCATCACTTCACCACTCGGGGGACAATACGACGAAGGACTTCTTGTAGGAAAGATTGTCAAAAAGAATGATTTGGCTTCAGAGGTTTTTGAAACAGGAGAAATTAAACCATTTTTTACTTTAGAAGATTTAGATAAAGTTTTGGTTGTTAAAAATGATAAATAAAATAATTAAAATTTTATTAATTTTAGCTTTTTGGTTTTTGATTACTATTTTACAAACTAGTTTCCTTTCAATTTTTACCAATTTTAATTTAATGATTGCTCTTCTTATTATTGTTAATTTGATTGAGAATCCAGAAAATAATTTAGGGCTTCTCAGTGCATTTATAGGGGGACTTTTTCTAGACCTTAACTCCACTTATCCTTTTGGATTATTTACCTTGGGATTAGTATTGTTTTCAATTATTATTAAATTTTTTTTATCAAAGTTTTTAAAAATTCCCTATGTTTCATGGCTTCCGAAAATTTAATAAAAAAGGGCATTCGATTGACATAGAAGATATTTCAATAGATAGCATTATCCAAAAAAAGTACAAGAATTCAATTCTTGCTTCTCAGATTAGAGAAACAACAATTGGAGAAAGAGCTTTTGTTGGCCTTTTTGCTTTTTTTAATTTCCTTATTCTTGGGATTCTTTGTTTTTGTTTCTTTTTTCAAGTCGTTGATAAAAATGGTTTTTTGGCAAGAGCGGAAAGTAATAAATATATTCAAAAGGAGATTGATACCCAACGAGGAATTATCTATGATAGAAACTTTGAAAAACTAGCAGAGAATGACCAAATTTTTAATCTAATTTTTAAAGGAGAAACTAATAACGAGGCAATTCTTTTAGTCTCAAAAATATTATCATTAAATTTCGAGGAATTGAAGGAGAATATTGAGAGTAATGAAGAGGAGGAATTATATATCGCCAAAGAGTTAAACAACCAGCAAATAATTGTTTTAAAAACAAGAATAAATGATTTGCCTGGGTTTGAACTAGAGAAAAAGAATATTAGAAAATATGAAGATGGATATGTTTTTTCCCATATTATAGGATATATGGCTAAGGATGAAGATGTTGGAAAAGATGGTTTAGAAAAAGAATATGAAGAGACTTTGAAAGAAATCCCTGGAATAAAAAAATATGAAAGAGATGCGCTTAATAATATTTTGAGCGAAGAGTTGATAAAAGATCCTGAGTCTGGAAAAAGTTTAGTTCTTAACATTGATAAAGGATTGCAAGAAAAAAGCGCTGAAGTTCTCAAAACAGTTGTAGATGATGTTAACGGAACTGGGGGTTCGATTATTATTATGAATCCAAAAACAGGCGAAGTTCTCACTCTTGTAAATTATCCTTCTTATGACAACAACTTCTTTTCTAATAATTTTACTAGCGCCGAGTATAGTGCGATGTTAAAATCAAAAGATGTTTCCTTCTTTAATAGAGCTATTTCAGGAGAATATGCAATAGGGTCAACAATTAAACCTATTTTGGCTTCTGCTTTCTTGGAAGAAGGGATTGCAACAAAGAATACAGTAATTAATTGTGAAGGGGGTTTAAACTTAAGCGACGGAAGTTTTAAAAGTGACTGGACTACTCATGGAGCAACAAATGTAATTAAAGCTATTTCTGAGTCTTGCGATGTTTATTTTTATATCTTAGGAGGAGGCTATGGGAATATCAAAGGACTAGGAATTGTAAAGATTGATGACTACTTGTATAAGTACGGATTTGGAAAGAGTACCGGAATTGATCTTCCATCAGAAAGCGAAGGATTTGTTCCAACAGCTGAATGGAAAGAAGAAGTGAAAGGAGTTGGTTGGTACCCTGGAGACACTTACAACATCTCTATTGGGCAAGGGTATCTAAAGGCAACACCTCTTCAGGTTTTAACGGCTACGTGTGC
Source organism: uncultured Candidatus Saccharibacteria bacterium (assembly GCA_964547725.1). Lineage (GTDB taxonomy): Bacteria > Patescibacteriota > Minisyncoccia > Minisyncoccales > Minisyncoccaceae > JAAZMU01. The sequence goes on along the minus strand of CAZJOO010000009.1, from coordinate 14,971 downwards.
AATTGCTAATAACGGAAAGCTTATCAAGCCACAGATTGTTAAAGAAGTTGTTGATGATAAAAAGAATGTTTTGGAAACTTTTGAGACGCAGATATTGGATGAGAATTTTATCTCACAAGAAAGTCTTAAGGTCGTGCAAGAAGGAATGAGGCAAACAGTACTTTCTGCTTCGGGTTCAGCCCCATCACTTCAATCTCTCCCTATTACCTTAGCCGCCAAAACAGGTACGGCTGAGACGGGAACAGGTAATACTTACCATAATTGGATTGTGGTCTATGGTCCATACGAAGATCCAGACATGGCAATGATTGTCTTAATGGAACATGTTTCCTCTTTCGGAGGAATAACTCAGAGAGTGGTTAGGGAGGTATTGGGATATTATTACCAGGATAAGGTTGACAAAGAGGAAGATAATTGATAGATTAAAAAAACTATATTTTAAAAAAAACTAAAAATATGCCGGAAAAATATTTAACAAAAGAGGGTCTTGAGAATTTAAAAATAGAACTTGAAAGACTTAAAAAAACAGAAAGAGTTAGGGTAGCTAAATTATTAGAAGAAGCGATTTCTTTTGGTGATTTGTCAGAAAATGCTGCTTATGATGAGGCTAAAGAGTCTCAGGCTTTGCTTGAGGGAAAGATTGCAAATATTGAAGACACTATAAACAATGTTGTTATCATTAAAGAAGGAAAGAATACTGGTTGGGTTGATATTGGTTCTAAGGTAACTGTAAAATGGAAAGACAGAGAAGACACTTATTCTATTGTTGGAGAAGAAGAATCAAACCCAATAGAAAAAAGAATTTCTTTTAAATCTCCTTTAGGAAAAGCGCTTTTAGGAAAGCCAAAGGACGCAAGAGTAAGGGTGAAGACTCCTAGTGGTGAAGATATTGAATATACAATAGTTTCTATAGCATAAAAAAAGACCCTTGAATGATTTCAAGGGTTTTTTGATATTGAATTTTTCGTCAATTTGAGGTAGAATAACGTTATGGCAACACTAAATGAAATTATCAACAATCGAAAAGAAAAGATAAACTATATTCAAAGTTTTGGAGGAAAAGCTTATCCTATCAAAACAAAAAGAACTCATACTATTAAAGAAGCTTTATTAAGTTTTGATGAATTATTTGAAAGCGCTAAAGAGATTTGTTTAGTTGGAAGAATAAGAAACATGAGAGGACATGGTGGACTCGCTTTTATTGATTTTCAAGATGGAGAAGGATCTTTCCAAGCTGTTTTTATGGAGGATAAAATTGGAGAGAAAGGATACGAATATTTTAAAGAGACTTTTGACATCGGAGATTTTATCGAATTGAAAGGAGTCTTGTTTGTAACTAAAAGAGGAGAGAAAACTTTAGAAGTTTCTGGTTTTGAAATGTTAGCTAAAAGTTTAAGGCCACTTCCTGAAAAATGGCATGGACTAAAAGATGTTGAAGAAAGATATAGAAAGAGATATTTGGACTTGTTATTTGACGAAGAAATAAAACAGAATTTTGTTAAAAGATCAAAAATCATTTCAAGCATTAGAGGCTTTCTAAGTGAGAATGATTTTATGGAAGTAGAAACTCCAACATTACAAACTCAATATGGTGGAGCAAGGGCCAAGCCTTTCAAAACACATTTGAACGCTTACGACTTAGATGTTTTTTTAAGAATTTCTCCAGAACTATATTTAAAAAGATTGCTTGTTGGTGGATTTGAAAGAGTTTTTGAAATAGGGAAGTGTTTTAGAAATGAAGGAGTTGATAAATCACACAACCCAGATTTTACAATGATTGAATTCTATGCCGCATATAAAGATTATTTATGGTTAATGGAATTTACAGAAAAACTTTTTGAAAGAATTTTAAAAGATGTTTTTGGAACAAGTAAAATTAAAATTGGTGAGAGTGAAGTTGATTTTACTGGACCTTGGGAAAGAATAGAATTCTATGCTTTGCTTGAGAAATATACAGGAATCAAATATACAGAGATTAACGAAGAAGGATTGTTCAACAAAGCAAAGGAATTAAAAGTAGATATTCCAAAAGGGGCAGATAAGGCTAATATTGCTGATGAGATTTACAAAAAGTATTGTCGTCCAAATATTATTAAGCCAACTTTTGTTACTCATTATCCAAAAGGATTCCAACCGCTAGCTAAAGGATTTGACGGAGAGGATAAGCTAGCTAACTTTCAGCTATTAATTGCTGGAGTAGAAGTTGTTAATGCTTTCTCAGAACAGAACGATCCAATCGAGCAAGAAAGGGTCTTGAAGAGTCAGGAGGCTTTGTTTAAAGAAGGTTTCGAAGATGCGCAGAGATCTGATGATGAATTCGTAGAAGCGCTTGAATACGGAATGCCTCCAGCAGCAGGATTTGGAATGGGACTGGACAGACTTTCGATGTTACTTACTAATTCAAGTAGTTTAAGAGAAATAATATTATTTCCTTTGATGAAAACAAAGGACAATCAAGAAGAATAAATAAATAAAAATAAAAAATATGTTTGATTTAGCAATACTAACACCATTTATAATTCTTTTCGTATTCATTTTATTGTCTTCAATAAGACAAATAAATCAATACGAGGAAGGAATAAGATTCACCTTCGGTAAATACTCAGACACTCTTCGTCCAGGATGGAGAATTGTTTGGCCAGTTATTCAAAGTTTTTCTAAGGTTGATATGAGGGTAAAAGCAGTAGATGTTCCTAATCAGGAATCTATTACAAGAGATAATATCTCAGTAGCAGTTAACGCAGTATTATACTACAAAATAACTTCTGCAGAAAAGGCAATTTTAGAAGTAGAAAACTATTATTACGCGATGTCACAACTAGCTCAAACAACAATGAGAAATGCTACTGGGCAAGTTGACTTAGACCAACTATTATCTCAAAGAGATACTGTTTCAGAAAACATTAGAAGAGTTATTGACGAACAAAGCGATCCATGGGGAATTAAGGTTTTGAACGTTGAATTAAAAGATATTGTTCTTCCAGAAGAAATGAAAAGAACAATTGGAAAACAAGCTGAAGCAGAAAGAGAAAAGAGATCTATTGTTATTAAATCAGAAGGAGAAGTGATTGCCGCTGAAAACATGGCAAAGGCAGCTGAGATTCTATCTCATTCAGATGGAGCTCTTCATTTAAGAACTCTTCAAACTATTAATGATGTTTCTTCAGATCAATCAAACACTATCATCTTTGCAACACCTATTGAAGTATTAAGGGCCTTCGACGGATTTAACAAAAAATAAAAAAAGAAGCCTGTATTTTTACAGGCTTTTTTGATATAATAAAAGTATGAAAATAGCAATGATAGTAGCCTCAAAAGAGTTTAGAGACGAAGAGTATTTTGAGACTAGAGAAATTTTAGAGAAAGCTGGTTTTGATATTTCTGTTTTTTCAGACAAAAAAGGAATTGCGATTGGAAAGTTTGGAGGAGAAATAGAAATCAAAAAGAGTTTAGAGGATTTAGATGTTTCTCAATTTGACTGTCTTTTATTCGTTGGCGGTTCTGGGGCGATGGAATGCTTAGATAATTTAGCGTCATACTTTTTAATTAATGAGGCTAAGAATCAGAAAAAGATAATTGCCGCTATTTGTATTGCTCCGTTAATACTAGTTCATGCTGGTATTTTGAAAGGGAAGAAAGCTACTGTTTGGAGTAGCGAATTAGACAAAAGCGCTTTAAAAGAATTTAGAAAGCAGGAAGTTAAGTATGTTCCCGAGAAATCAGTTGTTGATGGAAGGATAATTACCGCAGACGGAGTGGGTGCAATCGAAGATTTTTGCGAGAATATTATTAAATTATTGACTTTCTAAAGTTATTATGTATAATTTAAGTATATCTGCAGACAATAGGCAAATAAGTAAGACCTATCTAGGATGATTACATTTTATTTATTATACCTTGTATTGTCTGTGGTCGCACAGATTTTTTAATATAAAAAAAAGGTTTTATGGCAATTACAAAAGCAAAAAAGGAAGAAATAGTTAAGGAGTTAACTGATAGCATCGAAAGACAAAAATCAGTAGTTTTTATTGATTACGCTGGAACAAGCGTAAAAGATTTAACAGAGCTCCGTAAAGGATTGAGACAATCTGGAAACGAATTAAAGATTGCAAAAAAGACTTTAATTGATCTTGCTTTCGCAGAAAAGAAAGTAGACGTTAAGGTTAGAAACTTAGGAGGACAGCTTGGTGTTGTATTTGGATTCGAAGATCAAATCTCTCCATCAAAGAATGTTTATGAGTTTTCAAAGACTCACGAAACAATTAAGATGGTAGGAGGAATCTTAGAAGGAAAATACTACGGACTAGTTGAAATGACTAGTATCGCACAACTTCCTTCAAGAGAACAACTCTTAGGAGGATTGGTTGGAACCTTAAACGCTCCAGTTTCAAGTTTTGCGAGAGTTCTTTCGGGAACAATGTCTCAATTTGTTAGAGTTTTATCTCAAGTTGGAGATAAGAAATAATTAAGTTAAAAATAATATTATGGCAGAAGAAAACAAAACAATAGAAGTACCTACAAAATTCAAAAAGATTGTAGAAGAAATCGAAACTATGTCAGTTTTAGATTTATCAGAATTAGTTAAGATTTTAGAAGAGAAGTTCGGCGTTTCAGCAGCAGCCCCACAAATGATGGCAGCAGCTCCAGTAGCCGCAGCAGCTGAAGAAGCTAAATCAGAATACAACGTTGTTTTAACAGGCGTTGGTGAAAAGAAGATTGAAGTTATTAAAGTTGTAAGAGACACTTTACAAATCGGATTAAAGGAAGCTAAGGATTTAGTAGATGGCGCTGTAACAACTCCAGCAGTTGTTAAAGAAGGAGTAAAGAAAGAAGATGCAGAAGAAATGAAAAAGAGTTTCGAAGCAGCTGGTGCAACTGTTGAATTAAAATAAATTTAATACAAAGAAAAAAGATACCTTATGGGTATCTTTTTTTGTATAAAAAAATTCCTGCTTTCACAGGAATCTTTTTTTTATTGACAGATGTTTTCTGGAATATTGTTTGTTAGTTCGCAGATATATTGAGTTAAAACTTCTTTCTCGGCTTCTTCTCCTGAATTTTCTCCAGATCCTTCTCTATAATACTTTCCTCCAAGAATTAATAGTGGCACTCCACCTGCTCCGAATTGGTTATATACATCTTGATCTTCGGCTGTGTCTTCTCTTTCTTTTAGGATTACATTATCTCCGAATTGAGCAATAACCTCTCTAACAATTGGTTTTTCCCAAACACAATGAGGACAAGACGATGAAGTAAACATATAAACTACCGGCTTTCCATCTTCTGTTATAATTTCAGCACCTTCTTTTTCTGAGAAGTTCCCAGCAACTTTTTGGTCTATTTTTTTATCTAAATCAATCCCAGTATCCATAAATAATTTTTTTCCATCAGCAGTTACTAAGATATCATATAATTGTCCTGCGGCGCTAACTTGAAAAGTATAGTAATTAGCGTTTTTATCACTGCTATAAATCTGAGCTAGAGATACTTCCATTCCTTGAGGAGCTAAATTGCTTTTAATATATTCTACCGCTTTATTAACAGCTGCTTCCTTATCTATTCCAGTTTCATCAGCTTGAGTTTTATCCATTACAAGGTATATTGCCAAAGCTACGATAATTAGGGACAAAAAGATTGTCAGTATTTTTTTATTCATTTTTTTATTTTATTTAATAATTAAAATTCTTCGTCGAAGTCAATTTCATCCTCTAAATCGTCATTATAGGCGAAATCGTCATCGAAAAGATCTTGATCTAAATCTTCAAAATCTTCAAAATCCATAGTTTTATATTATATTAGTTATTATATTAATTTAAAGCTATATTGTTAGTATAATTCTTACGCTTTATTTGTCAAGCTAGACTATTCTGAGCAAAAAAATAAAGTTTTGTCAAGTTTTTTTGGGCTGTTTACTCATTTTGAATAAAAGGGTATAATAAGGATGTTATAAGAATCGTAATAAAAAAAAGTAAATGATCTTGATTCTAGAATATTTTTATTGGCAATTCGTTGAAATGCCTCAAAAAATCGTAAAAGTCTTCACAAACTTTCTTTGGTTCGGTCTTAATTATTTTTCTATTGATTATTGTTTTAAAACATTGTTTTCTCCTTGGAGAAAGATTATTTGGTCTTACAATAGAAGCTTTGATTTTAAAAATCGTTTAGAAACTTTTTTTTCTAATGGTTTTACGAGAATTATTGGTTTTATAATGAGATTGTTTATAATCTTTTTCTGGATTGTTTTTGAAGTTTTAATGATTCTTGCTCTTATTACTACACTACTGCTTTGGGTTTTATTTCCATTCATTGCTATTTTCGGAATAATTTTTAGTTTTAATTTATTATAAAAATGTTTGATTTAAAAAAATCTAAAATAAATAGAGGGATTGGAGTTAAAATGCTTCTTTTCCTAAGCCGAACCTTTAGAACAATTTCTTTGATTGTTTTTCTAGCTTCTTTTGCTTATCTTATTCAAGGACTTTTCACCGATATATTGCCAGTAGAAGACTTCCTTAGTGCTAATTTATTTTTCATTGTTTTTTCTTTCTTTTCTTTCTTATTATTTTTCAACCTTGCCTTATTCCTTAAAAGATGTATTCAAAAAACAAAGAAGATTGATTCTACTTTTGAAGGATTAGAGATGAATATAGCGGACTTTTTAAGTATTGAATCAGCCTCTATTGTTAAGAAAGCTATTAGACTTGCAAAGAAAAAGAAGATAGAGGTTAATTCAAGCATCTTGCTTTATTTTTTACTTAATCAAAGAAACACTAAAATCAATTTTATTCTTAATAGAATCTTACTTAACAAGAAAGCTTTGCTACTAGAGGTAAAGAAAAACATGCTAAACACAAAAGATATCTACGAAGGAACTGGTTTAACTTACAGTTTAGATGACTTTATGCTTGAGGCAGCAAAAGCAACTATTAGAAGGAGAGGGGAAAATATAAAAACAAACGACATTTTTTCTGCATTATCTAAAATAGAGCCAAACTTAAAAGAAGCGCTCAGAAGAAAGAAGCTTAAAAAAGAAGATATTGATAATCTTAATTTTTGGCAAGAAAGTCTTTTTAAGAAAATAAGGGATAATGAAAGGTGGTGGGACAGAGAAAATTTATCTAAGGTGGGTAGTGTTGCTAGAGATTGGGCTTCTGGCTTTACTCCAACTCTTGATAGGTATTCTTCAGACTTAACAGACTTTGTCAGAAGGTCTGGTTTTGCAGAGATTATTGGACACGAAAAAGAAACAGCTCAAGCAGAAAGGGTTTTGGTCAGAGAAAATGAAAACAATGTTCTCTTGGTTGGAGACAATGGTGTTGGAAGAGCTAGCATTGTAAGGTCAATTGCTCAGAGATGTTATTTAAATAAATCATTACCAGAACTAAACAGCAAAAGGTTTGTAGAGCTTAGCATGTCTTCTATTATTACAAAGGCAGGCTCATTAGATGAGATTGAGGTTATTTTGGATCAATGTTTAAGAGAAGCTTCTTATGCTTCTAATATTATATTAGTTTTATCTGATTTTGATAACTATATTAATGACAGTGAGAAAGCTGGTTCAGCTGACATCTCTTCTTTGATTTCTCCTTATTTGAGAATAGGGGAGTTTAAATTCATTGCGATTACTTCCTACAAAGGTTTGCATAAATATATTGAACTTAAGCCTCAAGTTTTATCCTTATTCCAAAAAATAACCGTTTCTGAAGCTTCAAAAGACGAAACAATCTTGCTTCTTGAAAAAGAAATTCCTTTTATGGAGTATAAGTATAAGATATTCATTACTTATCCAACTATTTTAAAGATTATTGAGCTTTCTGAGAAATATATTCAAGACAGCCCTTTTCCTAAAAAGGCAATTATGCTTTTAGATGATGTTGCTGTTTATGCTAGTGGTTTAAAAGAAAAGATTGTAACTGAAGTTCATGTAGAGAATGTAATTTCGGAAAAAACAGAAATCCCTGTGGGAAATATTACTGCAGATGAAAGAGATATTTTGCTTAATTTAGAAAATCTTATTCATGAAAGAATTATTAATCAGGTCGAAGCAGTAGATGAGATTTCAGCGTCTCTTAGAAGGGCAAGGTCTCAGATTAAAACAAAGAATGGCCCAATGGGAACTTTTCTTTTCTTAGGACCTACCGGAGTTGGAAAAACCGAAACAGCTAAGGCTCTTGCTGAAGTTTATTTCGGTTCAGAATCTAAAATGATTAGGTTTGATATGTCAGAATTCCAAACAGATAATGATATTAGAAGATTCATTGGCGACGAAAAAGATATTGGATTACTTGCAACTAAAGTAAAAGAAACTCCTTTTGCCCTTGTCTTGTTTGATGAGATAGAAAAGTCTCATCCAAACATTCTTAACTTACTTCTTCAGATTTTAGACGAAGGCTTTATGACTAATTCAATTGGTAGGAGGGTTGATTTTCAGAACACAATTATTATTGCCACTTCAAACGCAGGATATCAAATTATTTTAGATGGAATAAAAGAGAATAAGCCAACAGAGTCGCTTAGGCAAGAAATATTAGATTACATATTCAAGGAAGGTATTTTTAGGCCAGAGCTAGTAAATAGATTTGACGCCATGGTTATTTTCAGAGCTTTAACAAAAGAAAATCTTTTCAAGATTGCTGATTTAAGATTTAAAAAGCTTCAACAAAACTTATTAAGAAAGCAAATTAATTTAGAGGTTCCAGACAAACTAAAAATGAAGATTGTTGAATTAAGTTACAATCCACAATTTGGAGCTAGAGAGATGAGAAGAGTTATTCAGGATAAGGTTGAGAACGCTTTGGCGAAAGCATTTTTAGCGGATGATGTGAAAGAAGGAGACACTATCTATATTGATGAGGATTTCAAGATTAGTACTCTTAAAAAAGACTATGAAGAATAAATCCTTTACTTTAATTGAAATGCTTGTTGTTATTGTGATTATTGGAACACTTGCTGGACTTATTATAGTTTCCACGGTTTCTTCTATAGAAAATGCTAATATAGCTAAATCTCAGGCATTTGCTAAAAATGCACGAAGTGAAATGATGTTTAACATTCTTCAAAACTGGAGTTTCGACGAAGGAAGCGGAACCACAACTTATGATATTAATGATAGTTCTAATTCTGGAACTTTATATAATATGGGAACTACTGCTGGTTCTGGGGACTCTGGGAGTGCTGGATGGCTTTCTTCTGAGTATTGCGTCTCTGGAACTTGTTTAAACTTTAAAGGAGATGAAACAGTCATTCCTTATGTGAACACAAATGATACCGGATTAATGCCTTTATTCACCTTAACTACTTGGGTTTATAATATTTCTGGAGGGGATTCAAGACATTCCATGTTAAGAGATTACTGGGAAATTGTTGGAACGAATGTCTGCTTTTTTTCATATGCGTTTAATAATGATTATTGGAGATGTTCTACTGATTCGAAAGTAGTATATAATAAATGGACTTATCTCGTAACTGTTTGGGATGGAACATATATTACTCACTACATAAATGGTAATTTAAGCTGGAAAGACCCTTCAGCATCTGGGGGGACCAGTGAGAACCTTTATCAAATCGCTGGATATTCTGGAAGAAGAATGGCGGGAAGATTGGATGAAATGGTTATTTATGATAAGAATTTATCAGTAAGTGAGATTAAACAAAATTATATCGCTGGATTAGATTCTTTATTAGCTCAAGGAGGAATATCCGAAGAAGAATATGCTCAAAATATAGAGGCTCTTGCGAAGAAATAAAAACTAAAAAAATAGAAACTTTAAAACCCTTGTTAAATCAAGGGTTTTTTAGTGGTTGACAAGATTAATGAAGTGGGATAAAATGTCAGTGTAGTGTAAATCAGTGGGTAAAAGTGGTAAAAATGTTAATAGGAGAATACAAGTACAATTTAGACGACAAGAAGAGATTGACCTTACCTTCTAAGTTTAGAGTAGTCTTAGGAAAGAAGGCGGTTATAACCAAAGGAATGGATGGTTGTTTGTTTATGTATTCAGAAAAAGAATGGAAGGAAATAGCGGCTAAATTAGCTAAACTTCCTTTTTCTCAATCTAATGCTAGAAGTTTTGCTAGAGTTATGCTTGCCGGAGCAATGGATGTTGCTATTGATTCTATGGGAAGAGTTCTAGTGCCTGATTATTTAAAAGATTTTGCAGGATTAACTAGAAAGGTGGTTGTGGCAGGACTATATAGCAGAATAGAACTTTGGGATGAAGACAAGTGGGATAAATACAACAAAGACAATTCAGACCATATTGGAGATATAGCTGAAGGAATGAAGGAGTTTGAAATATAGTATGCACATACCAGTTTTACCAAAAGAGGTGCTTGAAGGATTAAATCCTAAGCCAAATGAAAACTTTATCGATGGAACTTTTCACTTAGGAGGACATTCAGAATTAATTTTAAAAAAAATAAAGCCAGAGGGAAAGATACTAGGAATAGAGATAGACGAAGAAATTTTCAAGCAAGCAAAAAATAAGTTTGAAAAAAACAAAGAAGTAGTTCTTGTTAACGATTCATACGTTAACTTAGAACAAATTGTAGAAAACAATAAATTAAAAGATATCGATGGAATTTTATTAGATGTAGGAATGTCTTCTTGGCACATAGATGAGAGTCAAAGAGGGTTCACCTTTCAAAAGAATGAACCGCTTAATATGCTTTTTAGAAAAGAAGGATTAACAGCAGAAGAAATTGTTAATACATATTCCAAAGAAGAATTAGAAAGAATTTTTAAAGATTATGGAGAAGAAAAAAAATATAGGAAAATAGCAGAAGCTATTTTAAAAGCGAGAAAAGAGAAACCAATCAAGACAACGTTTGAGTTAATTAGCGTACTGGCTCAAAGTCGGCAGTCTCTTCCAAGAATATTTCAAGCCTTAAGAATTGAAGCGAATGGAGAGCTTGATAATCTAAGGAAGACTCTTCCACAAGCCCTAAGGGTTCTAAAGAGTGGGGGGAGATTAGCAGTAATCTCCTTTCATTCGGGGGAGGACAGGATTGTGAAAAATTTTATCAAAGAAAACAAAGAAAGCCTAATAGTCGTGAACAAAAAACCAATTGTTCCAGGAGTAGATGAAGTTAGGCAGAATTCAAGAGCAAGATCTTCAAAGTTAAGAGTAATAATTAAAAAATAAGAAAATGATCAACCAAAAACTATTCTTAGGATTATTAACAATATCTTTTTCAGCACTTTTAGGACTAACTATTTGTGAGCTAGTTGATGTTACTGAAAAAAGTTATGCTATAGGAACAATTCAGACTGAAAACAAAGTTATTCAGAAAGAAATTGCAAGTTTAAGGGTTTCATTATCACAAAGCACTGCTTTAAATAATTTTGAAGATAAGATTTTAGATCAAGGCTTTGAGCAAGTTGCTAAATTCGATTATATTATTGTTTCTTCAAACGGAGAGATAGCTTCTAGATAATTTTTTATGAGCAATATAAGAATCAATTGCGTATTGTTTGTCTTAATTTTAATGTGCGGGATACTTTTATCCCGTCTTTACTATTTGCAAGTGGAAAAAGGGGATCGGTATAAAGCTATGGCGAGAGGACAACAGAGCATGGTTCAAGAGATTGAAGGGAAAAGAGGAGATATCTATTTTAGCGATGGCATTAATACTTTAGCTCTGACCGAAGAAATTCCTTATCTTTTTTTATCTCCTGAAGAGATAGAAGATGAATTCGAAGAAGAAATATCAGAGAAGTTAGCTCCGATTGTTGGAATTGACAAGGAGGAAATATTACCCAAGACTAAGGTTGTGGGTAGTTTTTATCAAGTTATTAAAAAAGATTTAAGCGATGAGGAATATAGTCAAATCCAAGAATTAGATTATTCTGGAATTTATATTGGAAAAGAGGCTAAGAGAGTTTATCCAGGAAAGGATTTTGCAGCCCAGGTTTCTGGATTTATTAACAATGAAAACGAGGGACAGTATGGAATAGAAGGGTATTACGACGATATTCTTTCTGGGAAAAGTAAGGTTATTAAAAAAACTGTTAGCCCTTGGGGGTTCTTATTTAACACAGATGAAGAATCGACTAACGGAGCAGATATTTATTTAACCATTGATTATAATATTCAATTTAAAGCAGAAAAGATTTTAGATGAAGCTATTAAGACATACGAAGCTAAATCAGGCTCTATTATTGTGGCAGATCCTTATTCTGGAAAAATTTTAGCTTTAGCTCAATCTCCACGGTTTGATTTGAATGATTATAAGTCAATTGAAGATTATTCGATTTACCAGAATAGCGCGACTCAGTTTTTGTTTGAGCCAGGTTCAATTTTTAAACCAATTGCCATGTCGGCGGCTTTAAATGAAGGAAAAATAACTCCAGATGCAGTTTTTGATGACAAATATGGATGTAAACAGTATAAAGATTATAAGGTTTGCAATTACAAAGGAAGAGCCTACGGATTATCTACCATGTCTCAAATACTAGAGAACTCCATTAATACCGGTATGATTTTTGTAGAAGAGCAAATGGGTCATCAGATATTATATGATTATGTAAAAAAGTTTGGTTTTATGGATGATTTAGATTTAGAGTTTCCAAACACTTATTCTTCTAATAGTAATCTAAAAGAGGCTTTGAGATATAATATCGATGTTTCTTTTGGTAACGCTTCTTTCGGTCAAGGGGTAATGGTTACTCCAATGCATATGGTAAAAGCATATTGTGCGATTGCTAACGGAGGTGATTTAATTAAACTTCGCGTTGTTGATAAGATTGAAAGCGAAGAAGAAAAGAAAGTTTTTGAAAAAGAAGTAGAAACAGAAGATGTCATTTCTTTAAAAACTTCAACCGATATTACTAAGATGCTAGTAAGTGTGGTTGATGGAGCTTATAGTAAAAGAGCGAAAATAGAAGGCTATTATATCGCTGGAAAATCAGGAACATCTCAGATTCCATATAGTTCTCTTGGAGAGAATAAGTCAGGTTATTCTGATAAAACTTGGCAGTCTTTTGTTGGTTTTGCACCAGCCTATGACCCTAAGTTTGTTGTTCTTGTTAAGTTAGATAGTCCTTCCACAACTACTTCTGAATATTCAGCTGCACCAACGTTTAGAGAAATTAGTAAATATATTTTAGATTACTACAAGATACCTTTCGATTATAGTGAAGAGATGACAAACGAATAAAAATGTGTTATTAAGATTTTGTAAGGCCCCATCGTCTAGTGGCTAGGACGCCAGGTTCTCATCCTGGTAACACCGGTTCGAGTCCGGTTGGGGTCACTTTTTAAGAATACCTTTAAGGTATTTTTTATTTGACAATTTGAAAAAAAAGATATAATTTTATCTTAGATATTTTGGAGAGTAAAAATGCAGTTATTTTACATTAAAGAAAAGACAGGAAAGAAGTACATTCTTATTTCGAACAGAGAATATGCGAACTTTTCAGCAGCTTTGATTTTTACAGAAGGAGGAATCTTTTCCATGATAGAAACGAATGATTTTCCTAAAACCGCCGAAGAAGTAGTGGCGATTAAGAGAAAAGCTTTTTGGGATGAGTATCCTAAAATATCGGTTCTATATGAGACGGTTCCATGCAAATCTAAATATTCTAATAAAGATCGGCGCATTGAAAGCTATCAAGTTTTTGACTCAGAAAAACACCTTTTATTCTCTAGCGAGGATATTGTTTTCGAAAACCTTTCTTTTTAGAATTAGCATGCCTCAGAACATGCTTTTTTTTATAATAGACAAGCTTGACAATTTATTATACATCTGTTAATTTATGTCTATAGCAATTTACTGCTGATTATTTTTATTGTAACGAAAAAAAGAATTTTTTATTATGTCAACAATTAATCAATTAATTAAAAGAGGACGAAAGATTATAAAGAGAAAGACTGCCAGTCCAGCATTGAGAGCCGGTTTTAATCCTGTTAAAAATAGAGCAACTGAATATTTTTCACCTTTTAAGAAAGGAGTTTGTATTAAGGTTTTCACAACAACACCAAAGAAACCTAACTCTGCTTTGAGAAAAGTAGCTAGAGTTAAGTTATCTAATGGAATGGAAGTAACAGCATATATTCCAGGAGAAGGACACACATTACAAGAACACTCGATTGTTATGCTTAGAGGGGGTAGAGTAAAAGATTTACCAGGAGTAAGATATCACTTAGTAAGAGGAGTATTAGATTTTCAAGGAGTTGATAGAAAGAAAAAGAGAAGTAAATACGGTGCTAAGAAACCTCAGAAATAAAATATATGGCAAAAAAATTTGAACACAACGTAATCGAACCAGACATGAAATACGACAACATTGTCGTAGCTAAGTTTGCTAATCAACTAATGTGGAATGGCAAGAAAAAAACATCTTTAAGAATTGTTTACGACGCTCTTGATATTATTAAAGAGAAAACTAAACAAGACTCATTGGATGTTTTCTTGAAAGCGATTGAAAATGTTGCACCACTACTTGAGGTTAAACCTAAAAGAGTTGGTGGAGCCACATACCAAGTTCCAATGGAAGTTAAAGGAGAGAGAAAACTAAGCCTTGCAATGAAATGGATAATAGGAACTTCAAGATCAAAGAAAGGTAAAGCGATGTCGTTAAAGTTAGCCGAAGAAATTATTGAAGCTTCAGAAAATAGAGGAAATTCTGTAAGAAAGAGAGAAGATGCCCACAGAATGGCTGAAGCAAATAGAGCCTTTGCCCACTTTGCTTGGTAAACATAATAAGTTAAAGAAACTGTTATAACCAAGACAGTTTCTTTTTTTAGAAGAAGAATTAATTAATAATATATGCCTAGAAAATACCCAATAGAAAAATATAGAAATATCGGAATTATCGCTCACATTGATGCAGGAAAAACAACTGTTTCAGAGCGTATTTTGTACTATACTGGAGTTTCTCACAAGATTGGAGAGACACACACAGGAGAGTCTCAAATGGATTGGATGGAGCAAGAAAGAGAAAGAGGAATTACTATTTGTTCTGCAGCAA
>CAZJOO010000008.1:0-19584 GCA_964547725.1 uncultured Candidatus Saccharibacteria bacterium | reverse complement strand
TGAAAACCAAATCGTTTACTCTAATTGAACTTCTAGTAGTCATTGTCATTATTGGTATTTTGGCTGGAGTAATTACTCTTTCTGTAAGTAGTAACATTAGCAAAGCTCAAGACTTGAAAGTATCAAGTACTATTCTTTCAGTTAGCAAAACTTTGAAGGCTGATTCATATGACTCTTTTCCTATTGAGACAGTGGCGTGTAATCTAAAGAACTCTTGTACTACTCTAAAATCTAGAATAGATCTTCCTAATATTACAGAAGATATCTATTACAAAACTTCTTCTTCTGGAAAGTTCTTTGTTATTTACGCGAACAAACCTTCAAACACTTCTCTTGGATATGAGATAACTTCAATTGACGAAAACGTGAAAGAAGTTCCTTCTTTCGACAACCTTGTTGCTTACTATCCTTTGGCTGCTGGAACTCTCAATGGAACGGCTGTCTCTGACATGAGTCCTAATTCAAACAACGGAACTAACTACGGAGCTAGTTCTGTTACTGGAGCAGATGGAAACATTGGGACGGCGATGAGCTTTGATGGGGTTAATGACAGCATTGATTGTGGAAATGATTCTAGCCTACATTTTGGAACAGGAGATTTATCAATTAATTTATGGATTAAGATTGCTGAAAATTGTCTTACGTCAATGCCCATTGGTAATATAGGTTCTGTCGGTAGATTCTGGGTTGTTTGGTCGAATAATCAAATAAGAATAAACTCTTATTTCGGCACAGGAATGGATTATTGGCTGGATTCAACTGTTAATATAAATGATGGAAATTGGCACAATATAACGGCTACTTTCGACAAGGATGGGTATGAAAAAATTTATATTGATGGAATTTTTGATGTTCAAAGAAATATTTCTCCAGCCTCAGCAATTGCTTGGGATGCGGTCTCGTCTGTCAATTTTAGTCCATCGTATGTTAATTATTTTAAAGGATATTTATTAGACGCTCGTATCTACAACCGTGCCTTATCTCAAGAAGAAGCAACTCTTCTATATAACAATAAATAACTATTCGAAAAAGACAGAATCAAATTAAGTATTATGAGAACAAAATCCTTTACATTAATAGAGCTTCTAGTAGTCATTGTCATTATTGGGATTTTGGCTGGAGTAATTGTTGTGTCAACTAGCGCTTACATAGATAAAGCAAAAATTACGAAAGGTAAGGTTTTTTCAAACAGTGTTCTTAATAATATTTCTACAGGTATGGTTTCAAGATGGAAACTTAATGGAACGGGAACAACCACTATCGATACCGATGTCTGGGGTTTCAATAATGGTACTTTGAATAGTTTTAATTTTAACACTGTCTCGGGTTGGGCAGATGAAAAAGATTGTGTCGAAGGAACGTGTTTAAGATTTGATGGAGTAGATGATTATTTTTCTTTTCCGAGTACAGTAATGAATGGTTTTAAAACCTTTGAATTTTGGTTCAAGGCTAATTCTATTAGTTCAGCTTCTAGAGATTGGACCATAAATGCCATTTTTTTTGACAATGGATCAAATCTTCTCTACGACGAGTTTGCTCTTCATTTATACAATTCAAATACTTTAAGTGCTGGTTGGGGAGGTGCTGGATATCAATACGACTTAGTTTATTCTGGAATAAAGACCAATGAATGGTATCTCGTAACAGTAACCGTAGGAGATCAAAACACATATTTATACATTAATGGAGAAGAGAAAAATATTGATACTGCTACTACAGAGATAAAAAACTATATTCCTAGCGCAAACGCCCCTCAATTTGGTCATCATCCTGGAAGTTATCCTTCTTTTAATGGTTTAATAGACGATATTAGAATTTACAACAAAGGGTTGAGTAGTTCAGAAGTGAAAAGAAATTATATCGCTGGTTTGAATTCTCTTCTATTAAGTGGTAATATATCTAATGAAGAATATAAAGAAAAGCTCAATGTTTTATCATATGAAAACCAAATCGTTTACTCTAATTGAACTTCTAGTAGTCATTGTCATTATTGGTATTTTGGCTGGAGTAATTACTCTTTCTGTAAGTAGTAACATTAGCAAAGCTCAAGACTTGAAAGTATCAAGTACTATTCTTTCAGTTAGCAAAACTTTGAAGGCTGATTCATATGACTCTTTTCCTATTGAGACAGTGGCGTGTAATCTAAAGAACTCTTGTACTACTCTAAAATCTAGAATAGATCTTCCTAATATTACAGAAGATATCTATTACAAAACTTCTTCTTCTGGAAAGTTCTTTGTTATTTACGCGAACAAACCTTCAAACACTTCTCTTGGATATGAGATAACTTCAATCGATGAGAAAGTGAAAGAAGTTCCTTCTTTTGATAACCTTGTCGCTTACTATCCTTTGGCTTCTGGAACTGCAAATGGAACAGCTATCTCTGATATGAGTCCTAATTCAAACAATGGAACTAACTACGGAGCTAGCTCTGCTATTGGAGCAGATGGAAACATTGGGACGGCGATGAGTTTTAATGGGACAAATGATTATATTTTGGTAGGAATGAATTTTTCATCCAATTATATTACTGAAAGTTTTTGGATTAATAAAAACACACTATCTGGCCTCCATAGAATAATTAAAAATGGAAACTTAGAGTGCGGAATTTCAGCTTCTTCTTTTTTTGTTCATACAACAACATCTTCGGGGGCTAATTATAATACACCGATAGGATCTATGGGAATAGTAACGAATACTTGGAACAATATTGTAGTAACAAGAAACACGACAAATAATATCGTAAATGTCTATCTGAATGGAGTATTAAAGTTGAGTGGAGATATTGTAAATTCAGGAACAATGAACTTAATTGATAGGAATATTGGTAACACCTCAGAGTCTTTTGACGGTAATATCTCCAATGTTCGGATATATAACCGCGCCTTATCCCAAGAAGAAATAACTCTTCTATATAACGCTAAATAAAGCCCTTGAAAAAAGATAAGACTAGTGGTATTGTTAATTCAAGGACAATAAAACAAAATAAGAAATATTTGAATTGGTTAAAGAGCCACTTGACCAAACAGATTTTTTTTGTTATCCTTTCAAGTATCGTAATTACACATGGCAGAAAAAGAACCAAAATTTAAAAAAGATGGAGTTATCACAGAAAGTCTTCCTAATGGATTTTTTAGAGTTCAATTAAATGAAGGAGGGGACGAAGTTCTTGGTCATTTAGCTGGTAAGTTGAGAGTTAATAGGATTAGAATATTACCAGGAGATAGGATAGTTATTGAAATGACCCCATATGATAATAAAAGAGGTAGAATAATATTTAGAAAAAAATGAGAGTAAAATCTTCCGTTAAAAAAATTTGTAATAATTGTAAGACTGTCCACAGAAAAGGACACGTTTATGTTATTTGTTCAACAAATCCAAAACATAAACAAAGACAAGGATAAGATTAAGATATAAAACACATTTATGCCTAGAGTTTTAGGAGTACACATTCCAGACGATAAAAAAATAGAATATTCATTGACCTATGTTTTCGGGATAGGAAGCACTTTGTCTAAAAAAATATTAGAAACAGCTAATATTTCTTTGGATAAAAAAGCAAAAGACTTAACACAGGATGAATTAAGTAAAATCAAAGAAGTAGTAGAAGCTCATTACTTAGTAGAAGGAGATTTAAAGAGAGACGTAATGATGAACATCAAGAGACTTAAAGATATTAGCTCATGGAGAGGACAGAGACATTCTAAGAAGCTTCCAGTTAGAGGACAGACAACAAGAATTAACAGCAGAACAGTTAGAGGAAACAAGAGAGCAACAGTTGGTTCAGGAAGAAAGGCTGCTCCTTCACCAAAATAATGAATCAGATTTAATATTATGGGAAAAAAACATATAACAGTACAAACAAAAGAAGAGATGATTAAGGAAGGTGCGGCTTTGGAAAAGGTTCTTGAGACTGACGCTGAAAAAGTAATCTCAAGAAAGGCTGCTAAAGAAGGAGCATTGTATATTTTCAGTTCATACAACAACACCATTATTACATTAACCGATCAATTTGGTAATGTTTTAGATTCTAGATCTGCTGGAAGATTAGGTTTTAAGGGAAGTAAGAAATCTACTCCATTTGCTGCTTCTAAAGTAGCTGAAGCATTGGGACAGATTGCAGAAAAAGCTGGAATTAAAAAAGTGAATGTTTTTGTTAAAGGAGTTGGTTCTGGAAGAGAATCAGCAGTAAGATCAATCGCAAATCAAGGATTTGAAATATTATCAATTAAAGACACAACACCAATTCCACACAATGGTTGTCGTCAAAGAAAACCAAGAAGGTTATAATTTTAGACAATATGATTAAGCAAGCTAAATGTAAAATTTGTAGAAGAACAGGGGAGAAGTTATTCTTGAGAGGAGAGCGATGTTCTTCGGCTAAGTGTTCTTTAATTAAAAGACCTTATGCTCCAGGACAAAAGCCTAAAAGAAGAAAGGCAGGAATCTCTGAATATGGTAGAGAACTTAAGGAAAAGCAAAAAATTAAGAAATCTTATAATTTAACAGAACAAGAATTTAAAGGTTATGTTAAAGTTCTTTTAGATACTAAGACTAAATTAGTAGAAGATGGTCCTTCAGCTTTAATTAAAAGCATTGAGACTAGATTAGATAACATTGTTTTTAGATTGGGAATTGCTAGATCTAGAGGAGAAGCTAGACAGATGGTTACACACGGACATTTCCTTGTTAACGGAAAAAGAACTGATATCCCTTCAAGACAAATTAAGATTGGGGAAAAGATTTCTATTAGAAAAGAATCTAGAGATAAAGCTGTTTTTAAGAATATTTCTGAAAAAGCAAAGAAAAGCCAAATACCAACATGGCTTTCTATGGATAAAGAAACTCTTGAAGCAGGAATTAAAAAATATCCAAAGAGCGAAGACGTTCAATTACCAGGAGAATTATCTGCAGTTTTTGAACATTATTCAAGATAAAAACAAAATAAATTATGATCTCACTACCTACTACAATTAAAAAAAATAACATTAGTGATAATTATGGTATTTTTGAAATAGAACCTTTCTACCCTGGATATGGAATCACTGTTGGAAACGCTTTAAGAAGAGTAGCTTTATCTTCTTTGGAAGGAGCTGCTGTTTCTACTGTAAAGATTAAAGATGTTTCTCATGAGTTTACAGCTCTTCCAGGAATCAAAGAAGATGTTTTACACATCTTATTGAACATCAAACAATTAAGGTTTAAATCACACTCAGAAGAAGCGCAGGTAGCAATTCTAAAAATAAAAGGAGAGAAGGTTGCTTTAGGAAAAGACTTTGAATTACCTTCAGATCTTGAGCTTGCAAACAAAGACCAAATTATTGCTACATTAACCGACAAGAAATCGGAACTTGAGATTGAGATTACTGTTGAGAAAGGTTTTGGTTACAGACTTTTAAATGATGGTGAGAAAGAAAAGAAAGAAATAGGAGTGTTATCATTAGATAAGATATTTACACCTATCAAAAAAGTAAATTACAGTGTTGAAAACGTTCGTGTTGGAGACAGAACTGATTATGATAAATTGATTTTTGAAATAGAGACTGACGGAACAATAACTCCAGAGAATGCATTATTAGAATCTGTTAAGATTTTAAATTCACATTTCCAATTCTTAGAAAACGAATTAGGAATGCCTAAGGAAGTTAAAAAAGCAGTTAAGAAAGTTAAAGAAGTTATTACAAAGATAAAAGAGATTGATGTTTCTGAGAAAGTTATCAACGCTTTAACTGAGAACGATTTTAGCACAGTGAACGAATTAGTTGAAAAGACAGAAGAGGAAATAGCTGCTATTAAAGGAGTTGGTAAAAAAGGAATAAAAGAAATTAAAAAGGTTTTAGAAAGCTTAGGCTTAAATTTTAAAGGGTAGTTAATATGAACAATTTAAAGAAAGGAAGAAAATTTCATAGGGAAGTAGGTCAAAGAAAGGCACTTTTGAATTCATTGGTATCTTCTCTTATTTTACACGAGAGAATTACAACAACTGAAGCCAAGGCAAAAGAGCTTGCTCCTATCGTTGAAAGAAAAATTACAAAAGCCAAAAAAGGTGATTTAGCAGTAAGAAGACTTTTATCAAAAGACTCTTCTTTGAATACTGTTAAGAAATTAGTAGATGACATTGCTCCAAGATACAAAGAAAGACAAGGAGGTTACACTAGAATTGTTAAGTTAGGAATGAGAAAGTCTGATGGAGCTAAGATGGCAATAATTGAATTAGTATAAAAATATGGAAACATACACATTAGATGCAAAAGATAAAGCTCTAGGAAGACTTGCAACAGAAATTGTTTCATTGCTTCGTGGAAAGAATAGTCCTGATTTCATGCCTAACAAAGATTCAGGTAATATTATTATTGTTAAAAACGTTAGTGAAGCTAAGTTTTCAGGAAATAAGCTTGCTAATACAACATATTTTAAACACACTGGATATCTTGGAAGTGAGACTTTCACACCCATGCAAGTTATTTTTGACAAGGATGGAGGAAAAGAACTTTTAAGATTAGCCGTTTATAGAATGCTTCCAAAAAACAGAATGAGAGATCAACAGATTAAAAGATTAACATTTGAGAAATAAAAGCAATGGCAAAAGAAGATAATACAACAAAAAAAGAAGTTAAAAAGGAAAAGAAAGTTGCTGTTAAAAAGCCTGCTGTTAAGAAAGCTGCTACAGAAAAGAAAGTAGTTAAAAAAACAGTAGCTAAGAAACCTGCTGTTAAGAAAGCAGAAGTTGCTGTTACTCCTGAAGTTGTTACAACTCCAAAAATTTCAAAAGAGCCAAAAGCTTCTAAAACAAGTTTCACGGGAAAGTATATTAGCGCTATTGGAAGAAGAAAAACAGCTATTGCTAGAGTAAGATTGTTTGCTGATGGAAAGAATCAAATTATTGTAAACCAAAAAGATTACAGAGACTACTTTCAAGTTGAAAGTATGCAAAGTAAGGTTAGGGAACCAATAGATAAAATGAAATTAATAGAAAAGTTTGATGTTTCTGTTGTTGCTAGAGGTGGTGGAGTTGATTCTCAAGCTGAAGCTGTTTGTCATGGTATTGCAAGAGCGCTTGTAAAGCTTGATGAAACACTTAAGAAGAGATTAAGAAAGGAAGGTCTTCTAACAAGAGACTCAAGAATGAAAGAAAGAAAGAAGCCAGGATTGAAAAGAGCAAGAAAGGCTCCAAGATGGTCAAAAAGATAATACAAAGCCAGGGTTTATCCCTGGTTTTTTCTTTCTTTATTTGATATAATTTTAACATGGAGCAAAAATCATTTACATTAATAGAGCTTTTAGCTGTCATTGCTATTATCGGAATACTTGCCGCAGTAATAGTTGTTTCTACAAGTAGTTCTATTTCGGATGCTAAATTTGCTAAGGCCAAAGCTTTTTCTTCTACCGTTGATCATTCGTTGCTATTTAATTTGGTTTCCGAGTGGAATTTCGATGAAGATATTTCTCCATACACAGTGACAAAAGACGGAACAGGAAATAGTATAGGAACAGTTCATGGAGCTACCTATAATGATTTAAATTCTGGAAATTGTTTCTTGAGGGGTTGTTATAGCTTTGGTGGAGATGGTGATTACATAGAAATATCTAGAGATGGACTAGGCGACTCTTTATCTTCTTTTTCTGTTTCGGTTTGGGCAAGGGTGACTGGATTAGTAGACTGGCAATATATTGTTCACAGAAGCGCCACAACATCCGTAGGAACTTCGGCCTATATTATTAGTGTAAATAGTTCTGATTATTATGTAGGAACGGTTAATGGGAGATATTCTATTATGGGTACAAATGTTTTAGCAGATAATAATTGGAGGTTTTTATTTTTAACTTACGACGGACAAAATCAAAAATTTTATGTTGATGGTGAGTTAAAAGCTACAGACGTAAGTGCGGGGGCGATAACAAACGTTGTCACTAATAATACATTTACTTTTGGTGGAACAGCCCTTGATCCCACATATCGTTGTCTTAATGGTTTTATAGACGAGGTTAAAATCTATAACAAAGATCTTTCTTCTGCTCAAATAAGGCAAGAGTATGTTGCTGGACTTAACTTATTATTAAACAATAAAGACATCTCTAAAGAAGAATATAATAAGAGATTATCTGCCATTTGACAAAAATATTTAAACATGTATAATCAATTTTGTGTTCGTTAAAAAACATGCCCTAGCGCAAAGGCATCAAAACTATTGTCTTCTGAAAAGAAAACTTATAGGTGAAAATCATATATTATTATGTATTTTCATCTATAAAGAAGACGGATTATAGAAGGATTTTGCTTATGGAATAGAGCTTATTATCTTCAAAAATATAGATGGTTTTATTATCGTAATTAAAGAAAATGCTAGAATTTTCGGAATTACTTGCGATTGTAAAGATATTTATCTTATCCCTATAGTCTAATTCACTGACAATTAACTTATCATCTTTTGTAAAGATGTAATATTTGTCGTTAATAAAGTGAAGGTCCTTAACCTTATCCTGAAACCTTGCAATCAGCTTAAGGTTGTTTTTTTCTACAAATTCTGGATAATAGGTTTCTTTAGAAAAATAAACCCAAATCTCATTTCCAGTGTTTATTAGTATTTTTCCGTCCCATTCTGAGTATTCAAAATAATTATTTAAAGTAATTATTTTTTTAAATTCTTCGTTTTCTAACAAATAAAGCTTTTCTTTATTTTCATTTAAAAAGATTAAATCACTTAAAAAGATTAGTTCGTAAGTTTTGTTTTCTTCGAAAGGGAATTCCTTAGTTATTAGCTTTGCATTATCCCTGTAAAGAAAACCATCTCTAAAATAATAAACAGTATTGTTGTTTAATTCATATAAATCAACCTCAGTTTTGATGATTTTTTGGTTTTTGTATAGATTATTTTCAATAAGATAGTATAAATTATCTAAATTGTCTTTTTTGAAGCTTCCTTGATTTGATTCTTCAAACTCATTTAAATCAGTAAGGCTTATCAAGGAATAAGCATCGTCTTTTCGAGCTAAAAGATCGTTTTTAATAATCTGGACATTGTCCCAATCTATATCTTTTGTGATTAACTCCTCCTTGTTGTTTTCTGGATTGTAATAATAATATCCTGTATCTTTCTCAATAATGAAACCATCTTCAATCTCATAGACATTTAACAAGTTTTCGTTTATTAGTTTCTTCTCATAACTTTCTTTAAAAAGAGTAATGTCTAGTTCGCTTACTTTTTTTTCAGTTATTTCTAAGTTCTTTTCCCAAGTAAAATATCCAGTCTTAGAAATTTTAATATTGTAGGTTTTAGGAGTAAGGTCTTGAATTAAAACATTTCTTGAAAAAGTAGAAGTAATTTTTTTAATTTTATCATTAATAGAGATAGTTACTTCTTCCGGGCTTGTTTTAATATAAAAGCCACCAGTTTCTATGATTTTATTGGTTTCAAAATCAAATCGATATCCTTCGGAGTAAAACAAAACCATTGGGGTTATGATGATAAAAATAACGACCAAAAGATAAAATAAAATTGTTCTTGTTTGTTTTAACATATATATTTAACTATATATGAAAATGGTTTTTTATCAATACTTTAAGGGCACACTTGCCAATTGGTTCTTTATTAGCTATGATAAAAATATGAAAATAGGTATTGATTTAGGAACAAAAAATTCGCTTGTTTTTATTCCTGGAAAAGGAATTGTTTTAGATGAACCTTCTGTGGTAGCAGTTTCTTTATACGAGAATAAAATTTTAGCCGTGGGAAGTCCCGCCAAAGAAATGATTGGTAGAACACCAGATGCAATTGCTGTTTACAGGCCTCTTCGTGATGGGGTTATTGCCAATTCTAAAATAACACAGGCCATGATTAGGTATTTTATTACCAAAGTAAATACAGGATTTAGTAGATTCATTAAACCAGAACTTTTAATCGGAGTTCCAGCAGGAATAAGTTCAACTGAAAAAAGAGCAGTAATTCAATCTGGTATTGCTGCCGGAGCAAAAGATGTTTTTGTAGCTAAAGAGCCAATTTTGTCAGCAATTGGAGCAGGTATTCCAATTAACTCAGCCTCAGGGCACATGATTGTTGATATTGGTGGAGGAACAAGTGAAGTTGCGGTAATTTCTCTTGGTGGAATTGTAACTTCTCAATCTTTAAGAGTTGCCGGAGATGTCTTAGATGAATGTGTGGCAGAATATATAAAAGTGAAATATAATTTAGCTATTGGAGATCAAACAGCAGAAGCAATAAAAATGAAGATAGGAACAGCGGTTCCAGTTGAAAAGCAAGAATTAATGGAAATAAGGGGAAGAGACTTAGAGTCTGGACTTCCTAAGACGATCAAAGTTGGTTCAAATGAAATCTGTGAAGCTATAGCTGACTCTCTTGATGAAATTGTAATTTGTGTAAAAAGCGTTTTAAGAGAAACTCCTCCAGAACTTGCTGGAGATATTATGGATAAAGGTATGGTGATTGCAGGAGGTGGTGCTTGTTTGCAGAATATTGCTACTTTAATTTCTCAAAAGACGGGAGTGCCTTGTTTTATCGCTGATGACCCCTTACGTTGCGTTGCTAAAGGGACAGGTGCTGTATTAGATAATCTTGATGTTTATAAAAAGTCTTTAATGACTAAAAAATAATATGCAAAAAGAAAAATTTATTATTCAAGGAAAACAAAAATTAAAAGGAGAGATTGAGGTTGGGGGAGCAAAGAATGCGGCATTTTCTGTTTTAGCGGCTTCTATCTTAACTAAAGAGGATGTTGTTGTTGATAATCTTCCTTTAATAGAAGACGTTCTAAGAATGATAGAAATATTAGAAGGAATGGGTGCTACAGTTGAGTGGATAAGTAAGAGAAAAGTAAGAATCAATACTAAAAATATTAACCCTCAAAAAATAGATAAAAAGAAGGTTCTTAAGTTTAGAGGCTCTGTTCTCTTGTTCGGACCACTCTTAGCTAGATTCTCTAAAATTAGTTTACCAAAGCCAGGAGGATGTGTGATTGGAGTTCGTCCAATAGACACTCACCTGGAAGCTTTTTCTGACCTAGACATGAAGGTAGAGGAATCAGAAGGAGAGATTAAGATTGAAACTGACGGAAGAGTAAAAAGAAAAACAATAATTTTAAATGAAATTAGTGTTACCACTACGGAAAATATTCTTTTATTTGCTGCTTCAAATGAAGGAACAGTTACTATTAAGATGGCGGATATGGATTATCCTTCAGAAGAATTAATCAAAGTTCTTAGAAAGATGGGAGTTAAGATTGAGGTTGGTTTCCATGAGTATAGAATTAGTGGAAAGAAGGAATTGAACGGATTCGAACACAAAATGATGTATGATCCTATCGAGGCCGGAACATATATTATTCTTGCCGCAGTAACCAAAGGAGATATTGTTATAAGAAACATAGAGTTGAAGTATTTGTATTTTCCTTTAAAGGTTTTAAAAAAAGCAGGATTAACTATTAAGTTTTTTAAACAAGAAGAAGATGGACTTGTTTCCGCGAAAATATCTCCTTGGGAAAAATTAGAGTTAAGTCGAATTCAAAGTTTACCTTACCCGGGAATTCCATCTGATTTATTGCCTTTGTTTGGAGTGCTTGCTAGTCAAATTTCAGGAGCAACCGTTATTCATGACCCGTTATATGACGGAAGGTTGGAATATTTGAAAGGATTAAGAAAAATGGGAGTAGATATTTTCTTTTCAGACCCTCACAGAGCTATTGTTTCTGGGCCATCTCAACTTTTTGGAGCAGACTTAGGAGCTTTTGACCTAAGGGCCGGAGCCTCTCTTATCACGGCTGGATTAATCGCTAAAGGGGAAACAACCATTAGAGATATTTATCAAGTTGATAGAGGGTACGAAGAAATAGATAAAAAATTAAAAAAACTTGGAGCAGATATTAAAAGAGTAAAATATGAGTAAAGTTATCGGGCATCAAAAACAAAAAGATTTGCTAGCCAAAGTAATTTTAAATAATAATATACCACACGCTTTTCTGTTTACCGGAGGAGAACAAGTGGGTAAAAAGATGTTTGCTTTAAACTTTGCTAAAATGATTCTTTGTGAAAATAATGCTTGCGGAACTTGTAAAACTTGCTTAGATATTGAAAAAAACATCTCTCCCGACCTTTGCCTTATTGCTAACGGAAACGATAATATTGAAATTGAAAAGATTAGAGAGATTAGAGAATTTTTAAGACTTAAAAGTTATAGTAATAAAAAGAAAGTAGCTATTATTGACAATGCTCATTTAATCGCAACGGATGGTCAAAATAGTCTTTTAAAATTGTTAGAAGAACCTCCAGAAAACTCTATTCTTATCCTAATTACTAGTTTTTCGGAAATGATTTTGGGAACGATTAAATCAAGAGTGCAAACAATTAACTTTAATGGAATTCCAAACAAAGAAATAGAAAAATATTTAATTTCCGTGGGAGCTACCGAAATTGAAGCTCAAGAAATTAGTACTTATTCTTCAGGAAAAATTGGAAAAGCGATTGAACTTTTTAAAGATAGTGAGAAAAAAGAATTTTTTATCAAAACTTTAAATTATTTGAAGGAAATAGAAAATAAAGGTTTTGACAAAAGGTTTGAATACGTTAAAGAAATATATAAAGACCCAGAAGACAAAGAGGCAGTTTCCGAAATTTTAAATATTTTCGAAAGATTTTTTAGAAAGATAATGTTTTTAAAATTGTATAAGAAAGATAGCGGAAGTTTCAGAAATCATTCTCTTTTACAAATTAAAAAGATTATTGAAGAAATACAAAGTACAAAGTATTATTTTAATAACACAAACACAAACAAGAAATTATTATTAGAAAATTTAATGATAAATATATAATATGTATAAAGAAAAAATAGAAGATATAAAGCCAGAATTTGAAAAAGTTTTAAACTACGCTGTTCAAAAATCAATGAGTATTAGAACAGGAAGAGCTAATCCAGCCTTAATAGAAAATACTTTAGTTGATGTTTTTGGTTCAAAAATGCCTGTTAAACAACTTGCATCTATTTCTGTTCCTGGACCAAAGCAATTAAGAGTTGAGCCATGGGATAAATCATATATTGAGCCAATAGCTAAAGCAATTCAAATCAACACTTCTTTATCTGCTGCTTCTGATTCAAATGGGGTTTGGATTAATATGCCAGAGTTAACAGAGGACGTAAGAAAAGACATGATTAGAAGTGTTGGCCAGATTGATGATAACGCTAAGCAAACTATTAGAAAGTATAGAGACGAGGCTTGGTCAGCAATACAAAAAATGGAAAAAGATGGCTTAATCTCAGAAGATGATAAGTTTAGAGGAAGAGACGAACTTCAGAAGGTTGTTGATGGATATAATCAAAAAATAGACGATTTAATTCAAGGTAAAAAGAAGGAACTAGAATCATGATTACTTTAGCTATCATTTTAAACTTTATTTTAGCAATAGTTGTTTTTGCAATTATTATTACTATTGTTGTTACCGCGCATGAACTTGGGCATTTTTGGGGTGCAAAAAAAACAAAAACTAGAGTAGACGAATTTGCTGTTGGTTTTCCTCCTTTCATTTGGAAAAAAAAGATAAAAGGAACTTTATTTGGAATAGGAGCCATACCTTTTGGGGGATATAACAAGATTTATGGAGAAGAAAATACAGAAGAGGCTAAAAATGATAAAGATAGCTTTACTTCTAAAACTACTTCCCAAAAACTACTTATTATTATTTCTGGAGTTGTTGGTAATTTTCTACTTTCAATTATTCTTTTCTATATCGTTCTTCTCTCTTCGGGAATGAACACAACCATTGGTTTAATGAATCCTGATTACAAATTCCCTTTAGGACATCAAGAAAATTATTTAATGATTGGGTCTGTAGAGAAAGACTCGCAAGCAGATTATGCGGGAGTGGAGATAGGTGATATTATTGTAAAATTAAACGGAGAGAGAATAGACAATGCTACAGAACTTAAAGAAAGCTTGGCAGAAACAAAAGGGGAAGCAGTAGCTCTTTTTGTAAAAAACAAGAAGACTGGAGAGGAAAATGTTCGTTTAATCAATAATAATCAAGACAAAATAGGTATTGGTTATAGTAATATCTCTAACATTTCTTACAATGAAAACTTAGGAGACAAAATTTTTGCTGGAGTCTTTCATACTTACAACTTTACTAGTTATTCCCTATCAACCTTAGGATATATGGTTTCAAAATCTTTTGCAGAAAAAGATATCTCTGTAGCAGCAAATGCTGTTGCTGGACCAATTGGGATATTTGCGGTAACAAAAGTTAGTTTAGGGGAAGGTTTTATGTATATGCTTAATTTATTAGCTATTATCTCTCTTGCTCTTGCGGTTACTAACTTAATGCCTCTTCCGGCATTAGATGGTGGTAAGTGCATTTATTTAATGTTCCAAAAGATTAGTCCAAAGATTTTCACAGACAAACTTAGTGAAAATATTGACGCAGTAGGATTCTTACTCTTAATGGGACTAGGAGTTCTTATCGTTATTAAAGACATATTTCAATTTAAAGATTTAATTTTCTAAAAATATGAAAGTTTCCAAATTATTAACAAAAACACAAAAACAAGATCCAAGCCTCGAGGTTAGCACAAACGCCAAACTTTTAGTTAGGGGTGGTTTTGTGGATAAACTAGGAGCCGGTATTTATTCCTATTTACCATTAGGGCTAAAAGTGGTTGAAAAAATTAAGAACATTGTTAGGGAAGAGATGAATAATATTGACGGACAAGAAGTTTTAATGCCAGGACTTCAACCAAAAGAAAGTTGGGAGAAAACCGGTAGATGGAATGTTCCAGAAATGTATAAGATTAAAGATGAGGATTATGGTCTTGGTTGGACTCACGAAGAAGTGATTACTCCAATTGCTCAAAAGTTTTTGAATTCAGAAAAAGATTTCCCTAAATATGTTTATCAAATTCAAACAAAGTATAGAAATGAACCAAGGGCTAAATCAGGATTACTTAGAGGTAGGGAGTTTATGATGAAAGATATGTATTCCTTTCATTTGACTCAAGAAGACTTAGATGCTTACTACGAAAAAGTAATAGAGGCTTATATGAAAGTTTTTGAAAGATGTGGACTAAAAGATTATACCTATTATACTCTTGCTGCTGGCGGAGCTTTTACCGAAAACTTCACTCATGAATTTCAGACCTTAACAGAAGCGGGAGAAGATATTATCTATATCTGCAGCAAGTGTAATCGTGCTATGAATAAGGAAGTTAAACAAGACAAGTGTCCTTGGTGCGGGAACGATGTTTTCACAGAAAAGAAATCTATTGAAGTTGGTAATATTTTTAGATTAGGAACAAAGTATTCTGATGCTTTTAATTTTAAGATAAATGGTAAGTCAATCATTATGGGTTGTTATGGGATTGGTATTTCTAGACTACTTGGAACAATTGTAGAAGTTTTTCATGATGAAAAAGGAATAATCTTTCCAAAATCAGTTGCTCCTTACGATATCTATTTAATTGACATTAAAAGTAATGGTGAGGCGGAAAAGATTTATAGGGCTTTAGAAGAAAAAGGATATGAAGTCTTGTTTGACGATAGGGATAAAACTCCGGGGGAGAAGTTCTCAGACGCTGATTTAATAGGTATTCCTTTAAGACTAGTTGTCTCAGAAAAGACTTTAAAAGAAGGCTCTGTAGAAATAAAAAAGAGGGGAGAAGAAAAGACAGAGTTAGTAAAAATAGAAGAAATAACTAACTTTTTAGAGAAATGTTGATTTTAGAGTTAAAACTTGCTATTATCTAAGCATTATGAAGAATTTTTTTGACAGATTTTCAAACGACATCGCAACTGATCTTGGAACAGCAAACTGTTTGGTTTATGTTAGAGGAAGAGGAATAATTTTGTCAGAACCCTCAGTTGTTGCTATTAATCAAAAAACGGGTCAAGTTTTGGCTATAGGAAGAGAAGCTGAAAAAATGGTAGGAAAAACTCCTGGACACATTGTGGCCACAAGACCTCTTGTGAACGGAGTTATCTCTGACTTTGAAGTTACTGAGCAAATGCTTAGGTATTTATTCGAAAGAGCTAGAGAGGATAAAATTAATTTAATTAAACCAAGAGCAATTGTTGGTATTCCTTGCGGAGTTACTGAAGTTGAAAAGAAAGCGGTTATTGATGCTGCCAAATCAGCAGGAGCTAGAGAGGTATTTTTAATCGAAGAACCAATGGCTGCAACAATAGGGGCTCGTCTTCCAGTACAAGAAGCTGGTGGTAATTTTATGGTTGATATTGGTGGAGGAACAACTGAAATAGCAGTTATTTCTCTTGGAGGAATAGTTGTTTCTAAGAGTTTAAGAATTGCTGGAGACAGATTAAACCAAGACATTATTAAATATGCTCAAGAAAAGTATAAACTTTTAATTGGAGTAAGAACTGCTGAGAATGTAAAGATAAATATTGGTACGGTATTTTTTGACGAGAACGACAAAAAGAACAAGATGAAAAGGGTGGCGATTAGGGGAAGGAATTTGGTTTCTGGACTTCCAGAAGAGATTACTGTTTCTAGAAACGATGTTAAGAAAGCGATGGAAAGATCGGTTAATCAAATTATTGGAGAAATAAAAAATACAATAGAGATTACTCCACCTGAATTGATTTCTGATATTATGAAAAAAGGTATTTGTCTTGCTGGTGGAGGAGCTTTGCTTGGAGGACTAGACATTCTAATTACCAAAGAAACAGGAATTCCTGCTTATGTTATTGAAGACCCTATGACAGCTGTTGCTAGAGGTGCGGGAATTGTTTTAGAAGATTTAGACCAGTATGCTGAGGTTCTAGTTGAGCCAGAAGAACTAGCACCACCAAGATAATATAAAATTAGAAACACCGGAACTTTTCCGGTGTTTTTTGATTATTGCTTTAATATTTATTTTTTGGTATTATATAACATATGATAGAAAAACAAGAAGTACTAAAAATTAGCGAATTATCAAAGCTAAAGATTGATGAGGAAAAGGTAGATAAATTACAAAATGATTTGTCTCAAATTTTAGACTATGTTTCTGAACTTCAAGAGCTTGATACAAAAAATATTCCTGAAATGTCTCACTCAATTAACATTAAAAATGTAGAGAGGGAAGACGTTTCTTTGAAATACGACGGTGAAGATTTAATCGAAGAAAAGCAAGATGGATATCTAGTGGTTAAAAAAATATTAAAAGATGAATAAAACTATTAAAGAAATTAGAGAGGATTTAGATTCTAAAAAATATTCTTCTGAAGAATTGACTAAGGAATATTTAGGAATAATAAAAGAAAAGAATGATGAGATTCATGCTTTTTTAGAAGTTTTTGAGAAAGAAGCAATTTTAGAAGCCAAAAAAGCAGATGAGAGAATAAAAAAAGGAGAGATAGATATTCTAACAGGTATTCCTTGTGCAATTAAAGATAATATCTTAATTAAAGGAAGAAAGTGTACTGCTGGTTCAAGAATGCTCGAGAATTATATTGCTTCCTATGACGCTTCGGTTATTTCAAAATTAAAAGAACAGGGTGTTGTTTTTTTAGGAAAGACAAACATGGACGAATTTGCTATGGGTTCTTCTACAGAGAATTCTTACTTTGGGGCGACTAAGAATCCATATGACACAGAAAGGGTTCCAGGAGGATCTTCAGGAGGTTCTGCTGCTGCTTTAGCCTCAGGAATGTGTGCCTTCTCTTTAGGCTCAGATACTGGTGGTTCGATAAGACAACCGGCTTCTTTTTGCAATGTTTATGGTTTAAAACCTACTTACGGAACAGTTTCTAGAAGTGGATTGATTGCTTACGCTTCATCTCTTGATCAAATTGGACCATTTGGAAATTGTGTAGAAGATGTTGAAATAATTTTTAATGCAATTAAAGGAAAAGACGCCTTTGATTCTACAAGTTTAGATGTGGAAAGCACAAGTGATTTAAAAAATATTAAATTAGGAATACCAAAAGAATATTTTGGAGAAGGACTTAATTCTGAAGTTAAAGAAACGGTTTTGAAAGCAATTGATAAGTATAAAGAAATGGGCGCAGAAATAGTAGAAATTAGTTTACCTCATTCAAAATATGCTCTTGCTTGTTATTATATTATTGCTACAGCAGAAGCCTCTGCCAACTTATCAAGATTTGATGGCATAAGGTACGGATTGAAAGAAAAAGGAGAAACTTTAAATGATATTTATGTAAACACTAGAACAAAAGGTTTTGGTGAAGAAGTTAAAAAAAGAATAATGCTTGGAACATATACTTTATCCTCAGGATATTATGACGCCTATTACAAGCAAGCCTTGAAAGCAAGGTCATTGATTAAGAAAGATTTTGAAGAAGCTTTTTTGAAAGTAGACGCTATCTTAGGACCAGTTTCTCCTATTTTACCGTTTAAGATTGGAGAAAAGTCAGACGACCCTCTTTCAATGTATTTAGCTGATATTTACACTACCCCTGTTAATTTAGCAGGATTGCCAGCGATTTCTATTCCTTTAGAATTATCAAAAGAAGGCCTTCCACAAGGACTTCACATAATTACTTCTCATTTTAGTGAGGAGAAATTGTTTAAAATAGCAAGGTTTATATAATGGAAAAAGATATAACTTATTACACCAATCTAATTTTATCAGATGAGGTTCAAACATTAATCACTCCTTATAGAGACGTGTTTATTTTAATTTCTATAATCTTTATTGTTTTAGGTCTTGTCTTGTTGTTTCAAGAAAAGTTTTTTGTCGCAGAAATTAAAAGAAGAATATTTGATTTTTTGAGCGATGGGAAAAAGTTTGATAAACCAAAAAGATTTGTTCGTTCTTGGGAAAAAATAGAAAAACTTTTTAAGAAAGGAGACTATGGGGAAATGATTCTTTGTATTGACAAATTGATGTTAGAGATAATGAGAAGGTTTGGATATGTTGGTGATAATACAATTTCTATTATCGATATGGGTAATGTAGTTGATTCTAGTTTTCCGAACAAAGATAATGTAAAAAGAGTTTGTGAATTAAGCCAAGAAATTAAAAAAGAAACCAACATGGCACTTGAAAGAAGCGAAATGATTAAAATTTTTGATTTAAGTAAAGATACTTTAATAAAAATAAACATATTAAAAAAATAATGTCCTTGTCTAATCCAGCTAGTGTCTGAGTTTAGCAATAAATTTAACTGAATAAAAGTAGATATTGCTAAAAATAATGGTAAACTATCGAATTATTAAATTGGTACCTTGGCATAATGAAGATACGGCTGCTTGCATGGCGGGTGGTCGCAATTGTTTGATTATGGTTGATGAACTAAAACTAGTTTATTAATAGCCATACTGCGTAAAATTGAAAGACAAAGTGTTGCTTACAAAAAGAAACAATTTTTTAATGTGTAAAAAAGGAAGCTTGCTTTTTATTAATTTTTAGTGTATTAATATTATGTGCAAGCGAAGCGGTTTGGAGAAGTAGTATCTCGCCAGTCTCATAAGCTGGAGGCCTTGGTGCAATTCCAGGAACCGCAACATTTAACCAGAGGCCAGAGTAGCTCAGGGGTTAGAGCACTCGTTTCATAAGCGAGATGCCGTGAGTTCGATTCTCACCTCTGGCACATTAGTTGGACCCGTAGCGAAATTGGTTATCGCAC
>CAZJOO010000007.1:0-19713 GCA_964547725.1 uncultured Candidatus Saccharibacteria bacterium | reverse complement strand
ATATCAACGAATTGGATTTCTTATAGTAATCTGATTCTCAAAAGTTATGAAATTTAAAATTTTAATAATTGGTGTTATTAAAAATGGTGATTCTCTTTTGATGAGGAAAAAATTTACTGGCTCGGGACCATATACTGAAACGTGGTACTCATTTGGAGCAGAATTTGTTCCTAATGGTAATAATATTTTTGAAAATTATATCAAAGAATATTTCTTTCGTAAGGTCTTTATCTTGGGAGAGTGAAATTAAAAAAGATTTAGATGGAGAACTGAAACAGTTTATTTATTTGAACACAGAGTTTAAATATGAAGCAGGGGGTATTGTTTTGCCGCAAGGATTAGAAAAAGTCGAATGGATTTCCCTAAAAGACCTTTCTAGCTTAGATATTGTTCCCCCTTCTGCGAAGTTATTTAAAAAACTTAAATATTTATAATAATATGAAATTATTTTTAACTTCAACTGGATTAGAAAACAAAGAGATATCTCGTAACTTCGAAATGATGTTTTTGCCAAAAGAGCCAAAAGATTTGTCTTTTTTGGTTGTATCGATTCAAGATTCTGAGCAAGATGCTTTTTATTTAGAAAAACTTTTAGATAAAATAAAAATCATGGACGTTTCAGATATAGATGTTTTTAAATTAGGAAAAGAAAAGTTTGTTACTGATAAAGAATATGATGTTGTCTTTGTTTGTGGAGGAAACACTTTTGATTATTTAGACAGAATAAGAAAAACCGGATTAGCTGAGTACTTATTATCTTTTTCAAAAAAAGAAGAAAGTGTGTATGTTGGAGTTAGCGCGGGCAGTATTGTTGCCGGACCAGATATATCTATTGCTGGATGGGGAAGTGAAGGCGATGAAAACAATATTAATTTAAAAGATTTTAAAGGATTAGGTTTGATTGATTTTTTAATCTATCCTCATTATAGGGAAGATTTGAAGGATGAAGTAGATGAATTTAGAAAAAAGACTGGACAGGAAATTATTGAATTAAAAGATGACCAGGCCTTTGTGTTAAATTATTCTAGTCCAGGAAAAGGTGTTTTTAATTATTATTATATAAACAAAGAAGTATAATTGGAGAGATGCCAGAGCGGCTGAATGGGATAGTTTCGAAAACTATTGTAGGGAAACTTATCGTGGGTTCGAATCCCACTCTCTCCGCTGTTAATAACACCCATTGGGTGTTTTTTGTTTGGGGATGAAATAAATATTTATGGTTATTGTACTAATATTACAAAAGGGCTTAGTTAGTTCGATTGTGCCATGGCTATAATTAATTTAAATATAAAAATAATGAAAAATAAATTATCAAACATATCAAAGAAATCAAAAATGATTGCGGCGACTGCGTTTGTTTTGGGAATGGTTTCTATTGGGGGAGTTGCTTGTATAAATACAACCTTAGCGGCAGAAAAACCTAATCAAATGAGTTCTCTCATTTCTGTTATTGCAGAAAGATTTAATTTAAATTCTTCAGAAGTAGAAGCAGTTGTTAATGAGGTTATGCAATCAGAACGTTTTGCTCGAGAAGCTCAAGGGAAAGTAGACCAAGCAGAAAAGCTTTCTCAAGCAGTAACGGATGGGAAAATTACTCAAGCACAAGCTGATCTTATTACAAATAAGTTGTCTGAATTAAAGGAAGCAAACAAAAACTTGACTCGTGAAGAGAGACAACTTGAACAAGAAAGCCTTAAAGAGTGGGCAACAAGTAATAATATTCCTATGAATTTTTTACAGTGTGGAGGTCAAAGAGGACCGGGAGAAAATGAGAAAGCTCCTAATAAAACTGAATAAGTTATTTAAAAACAGCCCATAAGGGCTGTTTTTTATTGGACGAAAGCGTTAAATCTTCAATCTATCAAAAACTCTGTCTTTTTCCATCACTTGCATAATTGAGTACAAGTCAGGTGTTTGTGTTTTTCCTGTTAATAGAACCCTGAATATTTTTGCAACATCGGCAATATTCCCTTTGTAATTTTCAGGGCTTTCTTTGTATTTTTTCATATCTTCTGCAAAACCATTGTTTTTACCAATTTGTTTTATTTTTTCGAACCATTCTTCTCTTGAATCATTTTCATTGTATGACTCAATAAATGACTTTACTATATTTTGAATATCGTTTAAGTCTATTTCCGGAACAAGTTCTTTTATTCCGTCTTTATTAATAGAAAAAGTATCGTCGAAAAAGTATTCAATTTCTTTTTTAACGTCAGCCCATTTTGCAATATCTTTTCTTGAATTTTTGTCATTAGTTCTTTCTATTCCCAATATCTTTTTTGTATAATCAGAATTTTTTTCTATTTTAAGAGCAAACTCTGGGTCGTATTTTTTCGCCCAGTTTAAAACTTTTTCAAAAACTTCTTCGGCAGAATATTTAGCAACAACTTCTTTACTTATGTTGTTAAGTTTAACAAAATCAAACAAAGGTCCATTAGAACTGGATAGTTTTTTTAGAGTAAGCACAAATTCTCGATTATCCTTATCAGGATTTTGTTTTCTCCAATCTTCAAAGTTTGAGTTGGCTAGATTTAGAAGATATTCGATAATACCGTTTTCTGGATATCCTTGCTCTTCAAAAAAATCAACATTTGCTTCTGGGTCTTTTCTTTTACTCAACTTTCTTTTTGAAGAACCTTCCATTTTTTGAATTGGAAAAATGTGTCCATATTTTGGAGATTTCCATCCCATAGCTCTAAATAATTGTAAATGTAAGGGGAGAGAGGGAAGCCATTCGTTTCCACGAATCACATGAGTTGTTCTCATAAGGTGGTCATCAATAACGTGAGCCATGTGGTATGTAGGAAGTCCGTCAGATTTTAGAATAACTATATCTTGGTCATTTTCAGACAATTCTTTTTTTCCAAGCAAAACATCTTCAACAGGAATCTTATTTTCAAAATCACCGTTAGATTTAAATCTAATAACAAAGGGTTTCTTTTCCTCTAAAGCCTCTAAAACTTCTTCATCAGATTTATTACGCCATATTGCCCATTGATTATAGTATCCTGGTCTGATGCCTTCACTTTCTTGCTTTTTGTGCATTTCTTCAAGTTCTTCGCTAGTTGAAAAACAAGGATAAGCTAAGCCTTTTTCGACAAGAGATTTAACATAAGCTTTATATATATCAGCACGCTCACTTTGCTTATATGGTCCATACTCACCAATCTCTTTTCCTGAAGCATTTTCTCCTTCATCAGTTTTAATTCCATAATGGTTAAGGGATTTTGTGATTAGCTTAGAAGCTCCTTCAACTTCTCTTTTTTTATCAGTATCTTCGATTCTTAAAAAAAATATTCCGTCAGTTTGATGAGCTAATCTTTCAGAAATTAGAGCAGTGTAAAGACTTCCTATGTGCATAAAACCTGTAGGGCTTGGAGCGATACGAGTAATCATAGCGCCTTCTTTTAGATTCCTTTGAGGGTATTTTTTTTCAACTTCATCTATTTCTGGAAGTACTTCCGGGAATAATTTTTCGATAATTTTTTCTTTATTTTCCATTGTTTTATTTTATTAGAATAATAGGGAAAAGTAAAGGATTTAAATTGACTCACTTTAATTTTTCTCATACAATGAGGTATATGAAGAAACAAAAATTTTACGCATATTCAACAGAAGGAAAAATGGGAGTAACTAATACTTGGGCTGAATGTCTAAGCATTGTTTCAGGTAAAGAAGCAAAGTATAAGAGTTTTGAATCAAAAGACGAAGCAGAAAGGTGGCTCGAAGCAGGAGCAAATTATGCAATTAAGCATTTAGCCTCTGAGGAAGGTATTTATTTTGATGCTGGAACCGGAGCTGGAAAAGGGGTTCAAATTAATGTAACCAATAAAAATGGAGAAAGTTTGCTAGGTAAAATAATGACAGAGAAACTTGACGAAAAAGGACACTATACAATTTTAGGACCAGCGACTAATAATTATGGAGAACTTTTAGCTTCAAAGTATGCTCTTAAATTAGCAATAAAAGAAGAAGACAAGAAGGTGTTCGGGGATAGTAAATTGATTCTTGATTATTGGTCAAAGGGTTATATTAAAAAAGAAGTGGGGGAGGAAACAATTAACTTAGCTTCAGAAGTTAAAAAATTAAGATATGAGTTTGAAAAACAAGGAGGAAAAATGTTACATATTTCTGGAGGAAGTAATCCAGCTGATTTAGGATATCACAAAGGGTAATTGAATTGACAATCTTCTATATTTTAGATACTATCTTTATTGTTGGAGGGGTGCCAGAGCGGCCGAATGGGATAGTCTTGAAAACTATTGTAGGGCAACTTACCGTGGGTTCGAATCCCACCCCCTCCGCCAAAGATAAAAAAGCTTTTTAATACAAAAGCTTTTTTGTTTGCCATGATATTGTATTGACAAGTTACTTCAAATGCCATACAATAAGAATATGATTACTAAAAATAGCTCACAACTTCAAGTTCGGATTGATGCTAAAACAAAAAAAGAAGTCCAAAAGATTTTCGATGGTTTGGGTCTTGATATGAGTTCGGCAATTAAATTATTTTTTCGTCAAACTATAAATTCTAAAAATTTACCATTTGAGATAAGGGATGAAAATGGACTCACTTTGCATAATGCCGAACTTCTAAAAGAATCAGTCGCTAGCGCTAAGAATAATCCTAAGTCTTTTGAGAATGGTTCCGATCTTTTAAAAGACGCTTTAAGAGATTAGCTATGTTTTGTTTGAAATATTCTAGTCATTTTAAAAATTAGGATTGATTCTCATTCTGATATTTTTTAATTTCTCTAAATAAAGTAACGATATAGATGTTATCTGCTTTTAATAATTTTATTGTTTCAAAAATATCCTCGCTAGGGTATTTTTTTGTTATTAGTAAAATGTTTTTTGACTCATCTGCTATTTTAATCTTAGTAAATTTTGATAGTTTTTCTGTTAAATCTTTTACGCTCTTATTTTGAGGAAAAAGACTAAAGCTATCATTTAAATTTATCGTTGTTATTTTTTTAAGATATGATATAATTAAGTAAGAAAAATATACATTAAGCTCAGGAATAATTTCAGATTTTTTAAGAAGTTTTTGAGAAAGTTTTTGTCTTTCATTTAAGATGGTAAATACAGCAGATATTGATTGAGGACATTTTTCACATTTTAATGTATTCTTAAGAGGGTTAGTTACGCAAGCGCAATAGTTTATTTCATTTATTTCTATAAGCGAAAGACAGTCTTCACAGAGAAAAGAATTTTCTCGCCCACAGTTTATACATTTTTTAGGAAAAAGAAGATTCAGAATGTAGTTGTACATATTTTTCATTTATGATATTATATTAAATAATGTTAAATTAGTAAATCAATGTGGACATTAAAAAAGAAGAAACAAATTACATCACTTGGAATTGATATAGGGTCAAAAGCGATAAAAATTGTAGAACTAGCAAAGGAAAAAGACAGAATTAACTTACAGAACTACGGAGAAATAAAGCTATCTGCAGCTAAAAAAGAGTCTTTTCATTACTTTAATAAAAAATCACTTTTGCCACATTCTAAAAATGTTGCTCTTGCGATAAAGGCTGTTTTGGAAGAATCGAAAATAGAAACAAAGGAA
This sequence comes from uncultured Candidatus Saccharibacteria bacterium, assembly GCA_964547725.1. Classification (GTDB taxonomy): domain Bacteria; phylum Patescibacteriota; class Minisyncoccia; order Minisyncoccales; family Minisyncoccaceae; genus JAAZMU01. Next base: position 14,141 of record CAZJOO010000007.1, on the reverse strand, counting down.
GCAGTTTTTTCTCTTCCTGATTTTTCTACGTTTTTTGCTAGTTTTGTTTTGCCGCCAATGACAGTGAAAGAGTTACCAGACGCAGTTAATTTTGAAGCTAAAAAACACATACCAATACCTTTCAATGACGTTGTCTTGGATTGGGAGTTGATAGGGGAGCAAGTAAATGAAAAAGAAGGAGAGAACAAAATAATTGTAATGGCTATCTCTAAAAATTTAATTTCAGAGTATAAAAAGATTGCTGAAGATTGTGGATTAGTTTTAGTCTCTTTAGAAGCAGAGGTGATGGGATTAAAGAGATCTATTGTGGGAGACGATAAAGATACAATTTGTTTGGTGGAGGCAGGATACCAAAGTACAACGATAAGTATTATCGACAAAGGATTTTTGCTTTTGAGTGTTTCTTTTGATGTTGCTGGAAAAGACTATACTTATAGTATTTCCGAAGCTTTGAATGTGGCTTTAGAAGAAGCAGAGAAGAAGAAAATGATATTAGGGTTTGCTTGTAAAGACAAAAAGGTGATTGAAGCTATGGATCCAATTTTTAGTATAATTTTAGATAAAATTAAACAGGTAATTTCCGAATCAGAGATTAAAAATCCAAAAGTTAAAAAAATAATTTTAGTAGGAGGTTTGGCTAATATGCCAGGATTAACAGAAAGACTAAAAGAAAACCTCGGTGAATTGGAGGTAAAGAGAGGAGATGCTTTTTCTGACATCTTTTATCCAGGAGAACTGAAACCATTAATCCCTCAAATTAGTTCTACTTTTAGCATTGCCCTAGGAGAAGCGTTAAAAAGATTTAAAAAATAGATATGGCTATTGATTTATATTCACAACAAGAAGAAACACCAACTTGGAAAAAAATATTATTGCTTTCTGGAATCATTTTAGTATCGATTGTTTTGATTGTTTTTCTATTTAATCAGTTTTCCAAGATTCCTAAAGGTAATATTGCTATAGCAGAAATTAATTTTGAATTAAATAAACAAGGAACAGCAGAGCAATTAGAAAAACAAAAGTTAGTTTTGGCAGCAGAAAAGAAGATAAACAAATTCAAAGAGCTTTCTAACACAAAATCATATTTTAATTCATACTTCGATGCTTTCGAAGGATGGGTTTACCCAAGAGTTTCTTTTCTTTCTGCAAGCATCGATGCCGGCACAGCAGAAGTTATTCTTAAAGGAAAAACAGATACACTTCAAAGTGTAATGGAGGAAATGATTTTACTAGATGCACAAAGTGATGTTTTAAGTTATACTATATCTAATATTATAGTTGATACAGCCGTAACTTTTGATTTAAATTTAAAGGTTAATCCAACATTATTTAAACAAGAAAATACCAAATGAACAATAATTTCCCATATCTTATCGTTTCAGTTATTCTAATTGTTGCAAGCATAGCGTTGTTTTATTTTTTAGTTTTGCCTCAGGTAGAAAAAATCGACGAACAGGAAAATGAAATAATTGAGCTAGAGTATAAATTAGAAAACACAACAGAATATTTTAAAAATGTTGAAGCACTAGAAGCTAAATTGCAAGAATTAGGATGGGACTCTCTTTCAGCAAAAATAGATGCTAATTTTATGGACGGTCCTTTCTTTGTTCACAATATGAAGGAATATTTAACAGGTTTAGTTACTCGAAGTGGACTTTATTTAAAAGATTTAAGTGTTGATGAAGGAAGCGAGGTTTATGATGACACAAAAAAGGACGTAGCAAAAACTGATAATGCGACCAAGGAGGTTAACATTTCTTTTAATCTATCTGGAGAGTATGAATATTTTACAAATTTCCTAGACGTACTAAACAATCAAGCTTTAGTGATAAAAATTAAGAGCGTTGAAATTACTAGTGGTGGCACTAATGGGACTCAGGGCGAAGGTGATAGCAGTGGCGAGGTTGTTTCCAATAGTTACAGTTCAAATTATTTAAATTTTCAGGTAAAAGGAACGATTCCTTCAAAATAGTTTATGGCAATTGATTTTCAAAACGAACAAAAAAGTAATCCTAACATAGCTAAAATAATAATTTTAGTGGTTGTTTTAGTCTTAGCAGTTTTTATTTTTATTTTCTTTAAAAATGGAGGCTTTGGTTCTGATATGACCGAAGAACAAAATCAATTATTTGAGCCAATTAATATTGATTTTGAGTTGCTCTCTTCGGAAAAATTCAGAAACTTAGAAAATCTAACCGGTATTCTTGTTCTGCCCGGATTTATAGATGCTTCTATTTCGAAAACAGAGGCAGAATTAATTGAAGCTGGTAGGAAAAACCCTTTTAGCGAAGTGTCGATGGAAGAAATTGATTATGCGGTAATAAAAGTAATAGAAAAGATGGAGACAATAGCCGAGCTAGATCAAATGAAGGAAACTATTATTAAATCAAATCTTTACATAGAGAGCGAAAAACAAACTTTTTTTAATAAAATTGAAGAAAGAAAAACTTTTCTGCAAGTTGTTCCAGAAGAAGTTATTCCCGAAGGAGAGGTTATTATTCCTGGTGAAGAAGTAGTTGTTGAGGAAGAAGTTATTATTGAAGAAGGTGAAACAGCCTCTCCAGAAGAGGAAGATTATTATAAAGAATGGTAAAATGTTACTTGAGGAATTATTAAAAAGAAAATTAATTACCGAAGAGATTTACAACCAATCTATTCAAGAAATCCAATCTTCTAAAAGGAGCGAAGAGAGTATTATTGTTGATAATAAGGTTTTTGAGTCTGATAAACTTCTTGAAATTAAAGCTGAGCTTTTCAAAACCCCCTTCATGAAAGAAGTTGGCTCTTTAGGGATGACCGAAGAGGTTCTTTCGATTATTCCAGAAGAATCAGCAAAGTATTATCAAATGGTTCCTCTTAAGCTAATTAAGGGTGAACTTGATGTAGGAATGCTAGACCCTCAAGACATTAAAGCAAAAGAAGTTCTTTTGTTTTTATCAAGACAGCACAAGATAAAAGCAAATATTTATATTATTTCTGAGGCAGATTTTAATGATGTTCTTAAGAAATATCGAGACATACAGGAGGTTGTGGGAGCCGCTCTTAATGAACTTGAAGGTGATCAAGAAACTCATTTAGAGATTTTAGATGACGACGAGAGAAGAAAGATTACCGAGCTGGAGGATGACGCCCCTATTATTAAAATGGTTTCTGCTATTTTAAGACACGGAGTAGAGGGAAAAGCTTCTGATATTCACATTGAGCCAATGATGAGTGAAGTTAAAATTAGATTTAGAGTTGACGGACTTCTTGCTGATTCATTAAAAATACCTTTAGCAACTCATGCAGCAATTGTCGCTAGAGTAAAGATTCTATCAAGACTAAGAATAGATGAAACCAGAATGCCACAAGATGGAAGATTCTCTACAAGGATTGACAACAAAGAAATCGATTTCAGAGTTTCAACTTTTCCTACAAAATTAGGAGAGAAGGTGGTAATCAGAATTTTGGATCCTAACGAGGGGCTTAGGTCATATAAAGAAATTGGATTATCGGAAAATAATTTAGCAATTTTAAAAGAGCAAATTCATAGACCATACGGAATGATTTTATCTACTGGACCAACAGGATCAGGTAAGACAACAACTTTGTATGCTATTTTAAAAGAGTTAAATCAGCCAGATGTTAATATAGTTACATTAGAAGATCCTATTGAGTATTTTATGGAAGGAGTAAATCAGTCTCAGGTTAGACCAGAAATAGGATATACTTTTGCGAAAGGTTTAAGATCTGTGGTTAGACAAGACCCAGATATTATCATGGTTGGAGAAATTAGAGATGAAGAATCTGCTGATTTAGCCACACAAGCAGCGTTAACAGGACACATTGTGTTATCTACTATTCACACCAACAATGCTATCGGAGTTGTTAGTAGGTTGGTTGATATGAAAATTAGGCCATTTTTAATTCCTTCCAGTTTAAATATTTCCATAGGACAAAGACTTGCTAGAAGATTATGTCCTTATTGCATAGAGAAAATAGAGCCTTTGCCTAAGATAGAAAAAATGATTATCAACGAACTTTCAAACATTGATAAGAGTATTAGAGATAATTTAAAAATTCCTAGCAAGATTTACACTTATCGTTCAAAAGGTTGTTCTAAATGTAAGAATAAGGGAGAAAAGGGTAGAGTTGGTATTTTTGAAATCTTAAAAATGACGGGAGATCTTGAAAAAATTATTGTTGAAAATCCAGTAGAAACTTTACTTGAAAAAGAAGCCCAAAGACAAGGAATGGTTAATATGAGACAAGACGCCATTCTTAAATCGCTGGAAGGAAAGCTTTCAATAGAAGAAGTGTTAAGAGTAACTGAAGGAGAACAAATATGAACATAGACTATAATTTATATCTTAAAAAATTGTTAGAAGTTGTTATTCAAAAGCAAGCTTCTGATTTTCATATTACGGTAGGTAAGCCTCCAATGCTTAGGTTGAATAGAGAACTAGTTCCATTAAACAACGAACTTCCTTTTACCGAAGAAGACACGAAAGAACTTTCTTTTGCCTTGATGAATGAAGAGCAAAAGGCTGAATTCTTAAAAGAAAAAGAAATAGATTTTTCTTATAGTTTTGAAAACAGGGGAAGGTTTAGAGTAAATATATTTTTTCAAAGAGGATATGTTAGTTCTGCCTTAAGGCTTATTCCAGAAAAAATTAGGAACCTTCAAGAGCTAGAGCTACCAAAAGAATTGTATAATTTTTGCACTTATTCCCAAGGATTTGTTTTAATAACAGGACCTTCTTCTCATGGAAAAAGTACTACTTTAGCTGCCCTTATCAACGAGATTAATAATAGTCAAACTAAACATATTATTACCATTGAAGACCCGATAGAGTATTTATTCAAACAAAATAAGAGCATAATTTCTCAAAGAGAATTACATAGAGATACTCTTTCTTTTGAAAAAGCTTTGAAAGCTACGTTTAGAGAAGACCCTGACGTAATTATGGTAGGAGAGATGAGAGACAAAGAAACGATAGAAACAGCTATAACCGCAGCGGAAACAGGGCATTTGGTTTTTGCAACATTGCATACTAATTCAGCCGCTCAATCATTATATAGAATTTTAGATTCGTTTTCAGGAGAACAACAGAATCAAGTAAAATCTCAGTTGTCAAGATCTCTTTTAGGAATTGTTTCTCAAAGACTAGTTCCTAAAATTAATGGAGGAATTACTCCAGCTTGTGAAATTCTATTCAATAATGATGCTGTTTCCAATTTAATTAGACAGGATAAAATATATGAAATTCCTCTGGTAATAGAAACATCATATGACGAAGGCATGATTTCATTAAATAGATCCTTGGCTGGACTGGTAAGAAGTGGAGTAGTAGACATTCAAACAGCTTCAAAATATTCACCTAGTCCACAGGAATTCTTAAAATTAATATGAAATTTACATATCAAGCAAGAACAAAAGACGGTGGAGTGAAGAAAGGGGTTTTGGAAGCTATTTCAAAAATGGCGGCTATTGACTTACTTCACAAGAATGGACTATATCCAACTGTGATTTCCGAAGAAGCAAAAGGGCTTAGTTTTGATATGGAACTAAAGTTTTTAGAGAGAGGAGCTTCTCAAAAAGAAATTGTAATGTTTACACGAGAGCTTGCAATTATGATTGAAAGTAATGTCCCCCCAGCAAAAGCATTAGAAGCTTTAGGGAATCAAACCACTAATCAACCCTTCAAAGAAAAGATATTTAAGATATCAGCTGATATTAGAGAGGGTGTTACCATGTCTAAAGCCTTTGCCAAATATCCAAAAATATTCTCTTCTTTTTATGCAAACATGATTAGGTCCGGAGAAATTTCTGGAACTCTTCCTGAAGTGTTAAAAAAAGTGGCTGACCATCTTGAAAATGAATATTATATTAAAACAAAAACAATGGGAGCAATGGTTTATCCAATTGTTATTTTAGTAGTTTTTTCTATAATTTTTATTGTTATCGTTGTTTATGTTATTCCTGGACTTGTGGAAGTTCTAGAAAGTTCGGGAGCAGAACTTCCACTAGTAACCAGAATTGTTATTGGAGTTTCCGACTTTGTAATTAATTTTTGGTGGCTATTGATTTTAATGGTTGGAGGACTAGCATCTTTTCTTTATTCTTATCCAAGGACAGAAGAAGGAAAAAAAGTGACCGATGCATTGGTGCTTAACATACCAATCTATGGAAAGTTTCAGAAAGATATTATGATGAATCGTTTTGCAGAGAATTTTGGAACACTACTAACTTCTGGAAAACCAATTACTGAGGCTCTTGAAGTAACGGCTGACCTTGTTGGAAACACAGTTTATAGGGATTTAATTTTAGAAACAAGGGACGGTGTTATTAAAGGACAAAAGGTTAGTGAAAATCTTGTTCGTTATCCAAAACTTATTTCTCCTTTGTTTGTGCAAATGGTGGCTGTTGGAGAAACTACGGGTAGGATTTCAGAAACGTTAATAAATGTAGTTAAATTTTACAAAACAGAAATTGAAACATTCGTAGATTCTATTTCTAGTTTAATTGAACCAATTATGATTTTAGGATTAGCGGGCATGGTAGGAATATTAGTTGCAGCAGTTTTTTTACCATTATATCAAATCGGAGGAACGATTGGATAATATCATTTGACTAAAAAATATATGTTTGGTATAATTAAGCAAAATTATTTCAAAGGTCGCTTAAAATTAATTTTTAATAATAATAATATGAATCAAAAAAATAAAAAAGGTTTTACGTTAATTGAGTTATTAGTTGTTATCGCAATTATTGGTATTTTATCAGGGTTAATTATTGTATCTTTAGGCGACGCTACAACCGCGGCCAAGGAAGCAAAAATTAAATCTGGATTAGATCAATTAAGACCGGTTGCTCAACTATATTATAATAGGGTAGGGAATTATACTAGTTTAGCTAGTGATCCTAAGGTGGTTAATATTTTTGCTGACATAGCTGACAACGGAGGTTCGGCTTTAGTAGCAGGAACAACTTTAGTAGTTTCATCTTCACCTACACATGCATGGTGTGCTTATTCAATAACACCAGCAGGAACATGTATGTGTGTCGATAGTACAGGCGATGTTAACGAAGTAGCTAACACAACAGGATGCTCTTGTGGAGGTGCAACTTGCGATAATTAATCTAAAGAAATCAATATGAATCAAAAAAATAAAAAAGGTTTTACGTTAATTGAGTTATTAGTTGTTATCGCAATTATTGGTATTTTATCAGGGTTAATTATTGTATCTTTAGGCGACGCTACAACCGCGGCCAAGGAAGCAAAAATTAAATCTGGATTAGATCAATTAAGACCGGTTGCTCAACTATATTATAATAGGGTAGGGAATTATACTAGTTTAGCTAGTGATCCTAAGGTGGTTAATATTTTTGCTGACATAGCTGACAACGGAGGTTCGGCTTTATCAGCAACAACTTTGGTAGTTTCATCTACTGCTTGGTGTGCTTATTCAATAACACCAGCAGGAACATGTATGTGTGTCGATAGTAAGGGTGACGTTAATGAAGTAGCTAATACAACAGGATGCTCTTGTGCAGGTCAAACTTGCGATTAATTAATCTAAAGAAATCAATATGAATCAAAAAAATAAAAAAGGTTTTACATTAATTGAGTTATTAGTTGTTATCGCAATTATTGGTATTTTGTCAGGAGTCATTCTTATTAACTTAGGAGGAGAATCAGACAAGGCATATAATTCTAGAATCAAAGCTGACATGGCTCAGCTAAGAACACTTATGGAAAGCAATAGAGCTAGCAGTTCTACGCTTGCTTATGGCGACCCTGATACAGTCGGAGCTTCCTTGAAGGCAGATATAGCTAGTAAGGGAGGATCCGTAGTTGCAGCCTCATGGTTAGAATATCATACTACAAGCGCTTGGTGCGTAGAGACTTTATTAAAACCTATTGATGGGGCTACTGCAGAAAGCTGGTGTGTTGATAGTACAGGATATTCGGGAACAACAGCCAATTGCGAAGCGACAAGTTACGACTGCAAATAACATATCTACAAAACTTCCCGAAAGGGGAGTTTTTTTTTATAAAAAAATATGTTAATATGAAAATATGATGTTAGAATTTATATTAATTTTTATAATAGGTTTATTTATCGGCAGTTTTTTAAACTGTATTGTTTATAGAGTATATAATGAGAAAAGTTTTGTAAAAGGACATTCCTTTTGTCCAAAGTGTAATCACAATCTTGGAGTTTTAGATTTAATTCCACTTTTTAGTTATCTTTCCTTGAAGGGAAGGTGTAGGTACTGCAAAGAAAAAATTTCTTTTCAATATCCTTTTGTAGAAATAGCGACCGGGGTTATTTTTCTAATCGTTGCCATTTTATTAAATACTAGCTTTTTAACTTTAGGTGTTTTTAATTTAGAATTTTTAAATCTATTGTTTTATCTTTTCATTGCTTCTTATTTTGTAATGATTTTTATCTTTGATTTAAAATGGTACATTATTCCCGACGGTTTAACTTTTTCCGCAATAATAATTACTTTAGTCTATTTATTTAGTCAAACTTTTATTTTAAATACAATTACGCCAGAACAACTTTTAATCACCGTTATTTCAACCTTTGTTCTCTTTCTATTTTTCTTTGCTTTATACTTTTTTTCAGGAGGAAAGGCTATGGGTTTTGGAGACGTTAAATTAGTTATTTTTTTAGGTTTAATTTTAGGGTTTCCTAATGTGTTACCAGCTTTATTCATTGCTTTTGGAGTAGGAGCAGTCATAGGAATTATTATGATGGCTTTGAAGAAAAAAGGAATGAAGTCGGAAATTCCTTTTGGTCCATTTTTAGTCTTAGGAACATTTATTGCCTTATTCTATGGAGATGTTCTTGTAAATTGGTATTTAGGTTTAATGTAATATGAACAATAAAGGTTTTACACTAGTTGAAGTTTTAGTAGTAATTTCTATCATGGTTATTGTAACCGGTGCTGTTGTTATTAACAGTGGAAGATCGAAAGATAACGTTAATTTGTATTCTGCCAAGAATTCGATTGGTATGAATATAAATAAAGCAAAAGAAATTGCTTTGTCTGGAGTGGGGGCAACTATTGGAATAACAAATTATGGAGTAGGAGTATGGTTTCCTGATAGTGCTGGCAAGTATTATTATATTTACAGAAATAATGAACTTTTATCTCAAGACAAAGGGTATGATTCTGGAGATTTAATTTTAGAAAAAGTAATTCTGCCTCAAGGGGTTAGGTACTCAACAGTGAGCGAAAAAGGTGTTTTGTTTACTCCTCCCAAGCCTGCAGTTTCAATTTGTACAGGAGCTACTACTTGTAATAGTTCAATATTAACAATTGAAGTCTACGCAGAAGCAGATGTTACTAAAAAAGAAACAATAATCGTTAACAAAGCAGGATTAGTAGAAATAGATGAATAAAAAAAGTTTTACATTAATTGAAGTTTTACTTTCCGTTTTCTTAATAACAGTGGCGGTTTTAGGATTATATAGTGGAATTAATTATTCCTATAGTTCTATCACTAAAGCAAGTGATAAGTTTATTGCTTCATATTTAGCAGAAGAGGGAATAGAACTAGTAAAAAACATCAGAGACTCTAATTTTGTTAATGGTTCTGTTGCTTGGACTAATGGTTTAACCACTTGTTCTAATCCAGACTATGGATGTAAAATGGATTACGATGAATCCGCACTAACAGTAAATACAGTTGATACGGTTAAAAATCCGTTATGGATTAATGCGAGTGGTTTTTATAACTACACAGCCACCGGAACGCAAACTATTTTTTCACGAAAGATAGTTATTAATATCATTAGTGCTGACAAAATGAAAGTTAGTGTCACTGTTTATTTCGCCGACCAAGAATTTTTATTAGAACAGTATTTATATAATTGGAAATAGTATGAATAATAAAGGTTTTACATTAATTGAAGCGATAGTTTCTCTAGCTATATTTATAGTTATTTCGTCTACTCTTGCTGAGATTGTTGTTGTTTCTATACAAAATCAAATAAAGGTTAGTACGATGCAAAATATGTTCAATCAAGCGATTTTCTCATTAGATAAAATTGAAAAAGAATTGAGAATGGCCAAAAAAGATTTTACGGGAACTTGTATAGAAAGTGAAAAAAACTATTCTATAGTAGCAGGTTCTTCGATTACATTTTTATACAACGACCAAGAGAGTACTGTTGGACCTTTATGTAAAAAATTTGCACTAGAAAGTAATAGAATATATGAATATGTTTCTACTGATGATACAATCGCTAATTTATCAGCTACTGGAATCGCCATAACATCTTCTAGTATTAGTATTGATTCTTTAGAGTTCATTAGTGCTAACGATACTTCTTCTGACTTTATGCAACCAAAAGTTACAATCGCAATGTTGATTTCAAGTCAAGGTTTAGAAAATCAAATTCCTTTGAATTTTCAAACAACCATATCGCAAAGAAGATTAGATTTATAATATTATGAAATATACAGAAAAACAAAAAGGTTCCCTATATCTTACCGTTGTGCTACTTGGTATTATTTTAGCCATTGCTGTCGGAATTATAGGGGGTGTGGTGGCTGGGTCTAATTTAGTAAAAGGATTAGGAGATTCTGTAAGAGCTTTTCATATTGCTGATTCCGGAATAGATGAGGCTCTTTATCAGCTGAGGGTTAATAGTGTTTCTACGGACATAAATTGTTCAGACGATTTCCTTCTTTATGGAACTTCTATTTGTATAGTAGATATTACAGAAGGAGAAACAACTTCAATTAAAGCGATTGGTTCATACAATGGATCTCAAAGAAGAATAGAATCAACTTACTAGTATGCAAAGAGAGGAAGCAGAAAAAAGAATAGAAAAATTAAGAGAGACTATTAATCACTATCGATATTTATATCACGTGGAGGATACTTCTGAAATATCAGACGAGGCTCTTGATTCTCTCAAGAAGGAACTTTTTGATTTAGAAGAAGAGTATCCTGATTTGGTTACTTTAGATTCTCCAACACAAAGAATTGGAGGCAGCCCTTTACCAAAGTTTGAAAAATATATTCATACTCATCGTATGACTTCTTTCAATGATGCTTTTTCGAAAGAAGATATAGAGGACTGGTTTAAGAGAAATATTAAATTATTAAACACTGAAGAAAAACAAAAAATTGATTTTTATTTAGAGCCTAAACTCGATGGGTTAGCTATAGAGCTAATTTACAAAAATGGTTTGTTTCATCTTGGAGCAACAAGAGGGGACGGTTTTGTTGGAGAGAACGTTACTCAAAATCTAAAGACCATAGAGTCTATCCCTCTTCGCCTTAAGAGTCAGGAAGAAATTGAAAAACTATTAGGAAGAAAAATTAATTACAAAGAAATTATTGTTAGGGGAGAGGTAGTTTTAACCAAGGAAGAATTTAAAAGAATCAACGAAGAAAGAAAGCAAAGAGGTGAAGAGACTTATGCTAACCCAAGAAACTTAGCCGCTGGTTCTATTAGACAGCTTGATCCTAAAATTGCTAGCGAAAGAAAGTTAGATGCAACTTTTTATTCTTTAGTTTCTGATTTAGGACAAACAAAACACAGCGAAGAACATGAGATTTTAAATATTTTAGGCTTTAAGACTAATAACAAGTATAATAAGTTTTGTAAAAGTCTTGAAGAAGTTTTTGATTCCTATAAGGCTATGAACGAAAAGAGAGAAACATTACCATACGAAATAGATGGAATGGTAATTATAATCAATGAGAATAAAATTTTTGATAAATTAGGAATTGTTGGTAAAGCTCCTCGGGCTGCCATTGCTTACAAGTTTCCTCAAAAAGAAGCGGCGACCATTCTTCAAGATGTTGAGTATCAGACTGGAAGAACCGGAGTAGTAACCCCTGTTGGTATTTTAAAACCAGTAGTAGTTGAGGGGGTAACTATTTCAAGAGCCACACTTCACAATGAAGATGAAATCAAAAGACTTAATTTAAAAATTGGAGACACGGTTATTATTACTAGAGCAGGAGATGTTATTCCTAAGGTGGTAAGAGTGCTTGAAGAAATGAGAGACGGAACAGAAAGAGAAATTGTTTTTCCAAAAACTTGTGGAGCTTGTGGTAGTAATCTTATCAAGAAAGATGCTTTGTGGTATTGCTTAGACAGAAATTGTTTTACTAGAATTAATAAAGAAATTGAACATTTTGCCTCTAAGAGTGCTTTTAATATAGTTGGGTTAGGCCCAAGTATTGTTAAAGCTTTGTTAGACAATAAACTTATTACAGATGCTGCTGATTTATTTACTTTAAAAAAAGGAGACTTAGTAGGACTTCCTTTATTTCAAGACAAAGCAGCTGATAATTTAATAGAAGCTATTTTAAAAAGTAAAAGAGTTTCTTTGCCTCGTTTTATTTATTCTCTTTCTATTAAGAATGTGGGGAACGAAACAGCACTTACTCTTGCAGAAAAGTTTCGTTCTCTTGATGTTTTGAAGAAGGCAAGTAAGGAGGAGTTAGATAGTATTAGCGACATAGGAGAAGTTGTCGCAGAGTCAATATTCTCATATTTTAACGATGAAAAAAATATTAAGTTAATCGATAAAATACTTCTCAATGGAGTAGAAATTATTTACGAGGAAAGAGATGATAAATTAAAAGGAGTAACTTTTGTTTTAACAGGGACGCTTTTAGAAATTTCAAGAGATAAAGCAAAAGAAGAGATTATTAAATTAGGAGGCGATGTTTCTTCTTCTGTTTCTATAAATACTAGCTATCTAGTTGTTGGAGAAAATCCTGGTTCTAAATATGAAAAAGCCAAAAAATTGGGAGTAAAAATTATTAATGAAAAAGAATTCTATGAACTTATTCACTCATCTTAAAAAAATTGATTGGATTATCGTTTTTTCTATTTTTGGTTTAGCTGCCTTTGGACTTGTTTCCATTTATTCTTCTTCTTTAGCTAGTCAGGATTTTAATGATTTTTACAAACAAATTGTTTTTTTGGGAGTTTCTTTTCTGGTAATGCTTTTTGTTTCTTATATCGATTATCGAAAAATAAGAGAAAATACAGTTTTGATTGTTTTACTCTATCTTGTTTCAGTAATTCTTTTAGTGGGAGTTCTTTCCATGCCTGCGATTAGAGAGACAGCTACTTGGTATAAAATAGGACCTTTTAATTTTGATCCTATCGAACCTACAAAGATTGCTTTAATTTTAATTTTAGCTAAGTTTTTTTCTAAGAAGCATAGGGAAATCTATAATTTAAAAAATGTTATTATCTCTTTATTCTATGTAGCCATTCCTTGTGTTTTAGTTTTTCTTCAACCAAACTTTGGACCAATTGTTATTTTTTTATCTATTTGGTTTGGAGTGTTGCTTGTGTCAGGAATTAGAAAGAAACATCTTTTAATTCTTTTTGTAACCTTTGCTGCTCTTTTTGCTTTTAGTTTTGTTTTCATTATGCAAGATTATCAGAAGAATAGAATTGTTGATTTTATTTCTTCTGAAAATGATGAACTAGGAGATGATTGGAACAAGAATCAAGCACAAATTGCGATTGGTTCGGGTGGTCTTTTTGGAAAGGGGATTGGTAATGGTTCTCAAGCTCAATATGGTTTTTTACCAGAACCAAAAACTGATTTCATTTTTGCTGCTATTGGAGAGGAGACTGGTTTTGTAGGACTAACAGTAGTTTCTTTATTCTATATTCTTTTCTTTTATAGAGTTCTTAAGGTTAGTATTAATTCTAGGTCTAATTTTGCTCGTTTGTTTTTAGCTGGTTGGTCTATTTCAATTTTTGCTCAAATGTTTATCAATATGTCTATGAATTTAGGATTACTTCCGGTTGTAGGACTGCCACTTCCGTTTGTAAGCTATGGAGGGTCAAATCTTATCTTTAATTTTATTTCTTTAGGAATAATGCAGAATATTAAAATAGTTGAAACATAAATCTAACTATGGTAAAATTATCATTAATGAACAAACAAAAATCATTTACATTAATAGAACTACTTGTCGTTATCGTGATTATTGGCATTTTAGCCGGAGTTATTATCGTTTCCGTAAGTTCTTCAATTAACAAAGCTAATTTTGCCAAAGCTCAGTCTTTTTCAAACATTGTTCAGAATGAACTTCTAGGAGACTTAGTCTCTGAGTGGACTTTTAATTCTCCAGCAGTTTCTGGAAAAACAG
>CAZJOO010000006.1:0-21021 GCA_964547725.1 uncultured Candidatus Saccharibacteria bacterium | reverse complement strand
CTCAATTACAAACAAAAGAAAATTGTGTTTATGGTACTTGTTATTTGTTTGATGGAACGGATGATTATATTACAGTACCAGATAATTCTAGTTTGGATATTTCCGAATCAATTACTGTGAGCGTATGGTTTAATAGCAGTGTGAATGGAGACGAACAAGGAATTATAAATAAAAGGGGGCCTACAGCCTATTGGCCTTTTTCTATTCAAAAGTGGAATAATGATAAAGTTACTATTATGGGCAGAGGGGCTGGAGGTGAAGTTATAGATTGGACACCTGATTTTACTTTTAATAAAATCAATGAATGGAATTATATAGTTTATACATATAATAGAATCGAGCAGAAGTTTTATGCTAACGGATCTTTAGTTGAATCTAAAGCTCAAACAGTAGCTTTATATAAAAACAATGATCCTTTGTTGATTGGTAAAGAAACGGGCGTAAGATGGTTTCATGGTTTAATAGACGATGCTAGGATATATAACTCTGCCCTATCTTCTTCTCAAATTAAAAAAGAATACATCGCCGGTTTAAATTCACTTCTATCAAAAGGAAGTATTTCAAAAGAAGAACATAATCAAAAATTAAACGCTCTAGCTTATGAAAAATAAATCATTTACATTAATTGAGCTACTTGTTGTTATTGTGATTATTGGAATACTTGCCGGAGTAATTATTGTCTCTGTAAGTTCTTCGATTGACAAAGCTAATTTTGCAAAAGCTCAATCTTTCTCAAACACTGTTCAAAATGAATTATTGGGAGACTTAGTCTCTGAGTGGACTTTTAATTCTCCAGCAGTTTCTGGAAAAACAGAAGATTCTTGGGGTAATAACGATGGAACTCTTTATGGTGCAAATGGTCTTCCTCAAATACAAACAAAAGAAAACTGTGTTTATGGCACTTGTTATTTGTTTGATGGGGTAGATGATTATATCAATTACGGTAGTATAAGTCCATTAATACAGTCCTTTACAATAACATTATGGGTAGAAAGGAATGGTAGCACGGGCAGCAACGGGGGAATAGTTGGTATAGATATGGATTTTTGGATAGAGCATGGAGGTTTGCAAATTTTTGATTGGAATGACGGTAGGCTCGTTGGAAGAGTTAGGAATGGTTTATCCAACTCGGAAAACTTTGCCACATTTGAAACTACTTTTCAGGATAAAAAATGGAAATTTTATTCATTTATTTTTACAAAACCCTATATAATAGCTTATACCGATGGAGGAAAAAAATCTGAGACTTTTTGGAATTATGACATCGGGTGGACATCTTATAATGTATCTGTTGGAAGAAGTTTTACTTCTTCATATTTTAAAGGTTCAATCGACGATGTACGTATATATGATGCAGCTTTATCAACTTCTCAAATCAAACAACAGTACGTCGCAGGATTAGACTCTTTACTTGCTAATGGAAGTATCGCAAAAGAAGAATACAACGAAAGAATTAATTCTTTAGCTTTGTATAATGATTGAATAATAGAAAAAAAGTTGCTAGAATAACCTTATGGAAATATCGCATAAAGAATTAGAAGAAGTAGAGGGTAGGATTGCTTTTTTAGAAAAGAAACTAAACTTAGAAGAATTAAAGAAAAAAAAAGAAATTTTACAAAAACAAACAGAGAGTTTGAGTTTTTGGGATAATCAAGAAAATGCTAAAGCAGTTTCTCAGGAATTAAAAGAATTGAAAGAAGACGTAGAAGTTTTAGAAATTTTCAAAAAAGAAATTAATGATTTAAAAGACTTCTTTATCATTCTAGAAGAAAGCCCAGACCTAGAAGAAGAATTTGAAAAAAGATTTATTCATTTAAAAAAAGAATTATTAAAAAAAGAAGTAGAGTTAAACTTTACAAGTAAGTATGATGCGAATAATGCCATCTTTACAATTATGTCTGGAGCCGGAGGAAAAGAGGCAGAAGACTGGACCCTTATGCTTCTTCGCATGTATCAGAGGTATTTTGAAAAAAAAGGATTTAATGCTATTATGTTAGAAGAGCTTTTAGGAGAAGGAAATGAAGGCATTAAATCGGTTTCTTTAGAAGTTTCTGGTAAGTATGCATATGGATATTTGAGAAGAGAGGGAGGAGTTCATAGATTAGTAAGGCTGTCTCCATTTTCAGCACAAAACTTAAGACACACTTCTTTTGCCCTTGTTGATGTAATGCCAGTTATTAAAGAGACTGCTGAGATTAAGATTAATCCAGAAGATTTGAGAGTTGATTGTTATAGGGCTTCTGGTCCAGGAGGGCAGTATGTTAATAAAAGAGACTCGGCGGTTAGAATTACTCATATTCCAACAAATACAGTCGTTTCTTGTCAGGTTGAAAGATCTCAAGGAAAGAACAAAGAGAAAGCAATGAGCGTTTTGCTTTCAAAGTTATTTATGCTTGAAGAGCAAAAAAGAAGAGAAGAATTAGCCAAAGAAAAAGGAGAAAAAGTTTCTGCAGGATGGGGAAATCAGATTAGGTCATACGTTCTTCAACCATATAGGATGGTTAAAGATTTAAGAACAAGAATAGAAACTTCGAACACAGATGCTGTTCTTGATGGAGATTTGGATAAATTCATAGAAGAGGAAATAAGAATTTTAGACTAAAACCAATGATTAATTTCACTAATGTATCAAAAGATTACAATTTAGAATTACATAAAACCGTCAAGAGAGTTTTGGATAATGCTAATATTATCATTAAAGATAATGAGTTTGTTGTTTTGTGTGGAAGAACTGGTTCTGGAAAAACAACAATCATGAAATTGATTTCTGGAGAGGAAAAGCCTACTTTTGGTGTAGTTAAAGTTGGGAACTTAGATATGGGGCAAGCAACGGATAAAGAAACTAGAAAGCTAAGGCAAAAACTTGGTTTTATTTTTCAAGACTTTAAACTTTTACCATATAAGACAGTTTATGAAAACATTGCTTTTGCCTTAGAGGCTAACAATTACAAAGATGATGTTATTAAAAAAGAGGTTTTGAAAACCTTAGAAGTTGTTAATTTAAAGGATAAGGCTGATTCTTTCCCAGATGAATTATCTGGAGGGGAAAAGCAAAGAGTAGCTATTGGAAGAGCAATTATTAGAAAGCCTGATATAATTTTAGCTGATGAGCCAACAGGTAATTTGGATCCATACAACACAAGAGATATTATTAAGTTGCTTTTAAAAATTAATCTAGCAGGAACAACAATTATTTTATCAACACATAATAAAGATATTGTTAATAATATTCAAAAAAGAGTTATCTCCTTAGAAAATGGAAAGATATTAAGAGATGAGGAGCAGGGAAGATACGTAATTTAAAAAAAATGTTTAAAAAAATTTTAAAAAATGGTTGGGACAATTTTACGAGACAAGGCAGTTTAAGTTTCGGAAACGCTTTCATTATGTTTATTGCTATTATTGTGGCAATGGGACTTTTTATGTTTTACGGATTAGTTAATTATGCCATTGAAGAAGTAGAAGACCAGGTAGATGTTTCTTTGTTCTTCAAAGAAGAAGTTACCAAGGAAGAGATAGCTGCTTACAAGGAAGAGATTGAAAACTTACCAGAAGTTAAAACAGTTATCTTTGTTTCTAAAGAGCAAGCCTATGAGTCTTTTGTTCAAAACCATGAAGGAGATATTTACATTGAGGCTTTAAACATTATTGAAGTAAATCCATTCTTGCCATCAATTAGAATAACTGCTAACAAACCTTCAGAGTATTCTGCTATTTCTGATTTTATTGATTCAAAGGAAGATACAGAAGATTTAATTTACAAGATGGATGATTTTAGAAGAGAGGAAGTTATTGAAAAAATTGAGAATTTAAGTGATAATGTGAGAGCGCTTGGAATTGCCTTAATTATTTTCTTTTCATTCTTAACCTTTTTAACAACTTACAACACAGTAAGACTTACCATATTCTCTCAAAGAAAAGAAATGGAAATTATGAAATTAGTTGGTGCTTCTAATGCTTTTATTAGATGGCCTTATATTATTCAAGGAGTTATCTGTGGACTAATTGCGGCTGTCTTATCTTTTATTATTTTGTTTGGTGTGCTATATTTTGCTAATGGTTCTATTTCTAGTATGTTAATGGGATTTAATGCCTATGAATATTTTCTAAACAATATTTGGATTATTGCTTTAGGAGAGATTGTTATTGCAATTACTTTATCTGTTACTTCTTCTTATATTGCCATCGCAAAATATCTAAAGAAATAATTTATTCGGGGGTCGTCTAATGGTAGGACGCCAGGTTCTGGCCCTGGTAATTGGGGTTCGAGTCCCTGCTCCCGAGCCGATTAAAGCTACTTTAATTAGAGTAGTTTTTTTGATTGATTTTTTACCATATATATAATATAATTATAGTAATAACAATTAAATTTTATAACAATGGACAAAAAGATTATATATATTTTAACAATTTTAGTAATAGCTTGTTTGGCTTATTTAATTTATTATTTTAATAGTACAAATATTGAGGAGTGTATCTCGGATAATATCCCTGTTTGTGGGGTAGATAATATAACCTATCAAGACTTCTGTTCTATTGAAAAAGCAGGGATTGAGATAGATCATAGTGGGGCTTGTCAATTAAAAATAGCTAATCCAGCTTCAGAATATTGTGTGAATGCGGGTGGTAATTGGGAGGAAATTTTAAAAGAGAATGGAAATTATGGGTTATGTTTATTTGAGGATAATAGACAATGCGAAGAATGGGCTTTGTTCAGAGGAGAGTGTCCAATGGGAGGAGTAAAGATTACTGGTTATGACAATAGAGAACAAGTATATTGCGCTATTACTGGAGGAGAGGTAAGTATGGCAGAAAGCTCTTGTTCCTTCGGAGAAACGGTTTGTGACTTGAATGATTATTATAATGGAGACTGTTTAAGATAATTATGAAAAGAGAAAAAACAGTTTTAATTTTATTTTTAATAATTTTAGCTGTTTTTCTATTTTTCTTTTCTAATCAAAAAAGTAATGCGAGCCAAGACATTGTTAGGGAAATTCAAATCATAGATCAAAGAGAGGTAGCCCCTACTGAGATTGAGGAGATTATTCAGGAAGAAAGCATTGTTATTTTTGGAGATGAAAAGAATGAATTGTATAAAGACTTGGTATCTTTTTTAGAAAAGGAAAATTATGCGTATACTAAATATTTAGTTTCAGATTCTGAATTTTTAAATAAACTAGATTCGTATAAAAAAGAATATGGATTCAGTTCGGGGATGTCTAAAAACTTTAGATACTATCCTATTATTTTTATAAAAGAAAAAGCTTTTTCTGGATTTAATAGTATTATTCAAAAACAAATAGAAGAAGAGTTAAAACAATAAATATTCATGGGAAGACATAAAAAGAGAGGAAGACCTCTTAAAGCTAAAGAAGAAAAAGTTAAAGTTATTGAGAAAAAAGAGCCAGGATTTTTAGAGATATACAAGAATTATATTTATGCGGGATTGTGCCTTATCGGTACTTCTGTTTTTATTTTTGCATTTACTAATTCTGCTGGTTCAATAGGAAACAATGTAGAAGATTTTTTTGCTTTTCTTTTTGGATATTCTGTTTATATCATTCCTGCTGTTTTTCTTTTAGCAGCTTTATTGCTTTTATGGAAAAACAATCCTTATCTTAACAAAGAAAAATATATTATCATTCTTTCTACCGCTTTTATTCTTGAAGTTTCATCTATTTTTGGCATTGCAGAACTAAAATCTATTGGCGTGGAAGATTTTCAATTTGGTTATGTTGGTCCAGGAGGATTGATAGGATATGCTCTTCCTTGGGTAATTATGAAAGGTTTTGGTTTTTGGGTTACTTTTTCTATTCTTGTTGTTTTAGCAGCTATTACTTTAATCATTCTTTTAGATCCTTTATTCAAAAAGATTAAAGAAAGAAAAGAGAACTGCGAAGAATATGAAGAAGAGAAAGATGTTCCAGAAATAAAAATTAAAGAAAAGAAAAAGAATTTCAACATTCCTTTAACTCTAAAGTTTAATAAAAAGAAAGAAGAAGAACCAAAGAAAGAAGAGGAGGTTAAGGTTGTTAAAAGAAAAACCTATGCTCCTTACGAAGCCCCTCCAATTTCTATTCTTTCAAGCAAGGTAGAGAAGCCTGAGAGTGGAGACATAAAAGCTAATTCTGTGCAAATAAAAAGAACTCTTCATAATTTTGGAATTCCAGTAGAGATGGATGAGGTTAATGTTGGTCCAACTGTTTCTCAATATACCTTAAAGCCAGCTGAAGGAGTGAAGCTTTCTAAGATTACTAATCTAGCTACTAATTTAGCTCTTGACCTTGCCACTCCATCAATCAGAATAGAAGCTCCGATTCCAGGAAGAGCTCTTGTCGGAATAGAGATTCCAAACAAAAAAAGAGTTGCTGTTGGACTTCGTGAACTTCTTAGCGCAAAAGAGTTTAAGAGTTCAGACTCTCCATTACTTTTTGCTTTAGGAAAAGACGTAAGAGGAGACCTTGTTTATGCGGATTTAGCTGACATGCCTCATTTGCTTGTTGCTGGAACAACTGGTTCTGGTAAGTCTATTTGTTTAAATTGTATTATTCTAAGTTTGATTTATAGGAATGGTCCTGATGATATGAAGTTTGTGATGATTGACCCAAAGAAAGTAGAGTTTCCAGTTTTTGACCCAATTAATCATTTATTATGTCCAGTAATTTCTGACGCAGACAAAACAATTATTGCTTTGAAGTGGCTTGTGGGAGAAATGGAACGAAGATTTGATGTTTTGAAAGCTGCAGGAAATAGAGATATTTTAACTTACAACAAGAGCTGGAAAGAAGGAATGGAAAAGATGCCTTATATCGTTGTGGTTATTGATGAACTTGCTGATTTAATGATGGCTCGTGGAAAAGAGATTGAATCATATGTTGTTAGGTTGGCTCAAAAAGCGAGAGCGGTTGGTATTCATTTAATCCTTGCTACTCAAAGGCCATCAGTAGAAGTAATTACTGGTTTAATTAAAGCAAATATTTCAAGTAGAATTGGACTTAAAGTTACTTCACAGATTGATTCTCGAACAATGCTTGATTCTGTTGGAGCAGAAAAACTACTTGGAAGAGGAGACCTATTATTCAAGACAAAAGATACCGCAAGTTTAAGACGTATCCAAGGGCCATTCGTTTCAGAGTCAGAAATAAAGGATGTTGTAGACTTTATTGAAGCTCGAAAGGTTAAAGAGGAATTCGATAACCCAGAAGGATATTTAGAACTTGAAAGAGAAAGTGATGGTTCTTTGGCCTCAGTTCTTGAAGAAGTGAGTGGTTCCCCAGAAGCACAAATGGATGAGTTTTTATCTAACGAAGACCCACTATATAATCAAGCTAAACAAATTGTTCTTCAAACAAGAAAAGCTTCTACTTCATATATTCAAAGAAAATTAGGGGTAGGTTATGCTAGAGCGGCAAGACTTATCGATTCTCTCGAAGAGCGGGGAATTGTTGGACCCCAAGAAGGTTCAAGACAAAGAGAAGTCTATGGCAGCTCTGAAGAAGATAATTGATTTGCTTTAAAATAAAATAATAGGTATAATTTATTCGAAAAATATGTACAAAAAAGTAAAAAAAGAAAAAACCGAGAAAAAAGAGAAAATTAATTTAGAGGAAGCAATTGCAGAAATTAGAGATAGTTTCGGAGAGGGGGCGATTATGAAATTGAGCGATGTTAGAAAAGTTGATGTTGATGTTATCCCAACAGGATCGCTGACAACAGATTTAGCTTTAGGGGTGATGGGTGTTCCAAGAGGAAGAATCATTGAAATCTATGGAGGGGAAAGTGCTGGAAAAACCACTCTTTCTTTAAGTATTATTGCTGAGGCTCAAAAAAAGGGAGGTGTGGCCGCTTTTATTGACGCCGAACATGCCTTAGATCCAGAATATGCTAAAAGGATAGGCGTTAATCTTAATGATTTGCTTATCGCTCAACCAGATTCAGGAGAGCAAGCTCTTCAAATAGTAGAGAAGCTTGTAAGGTCAGAAGATGTTGACGTTATTGTTATTGATTCTGTGGCTGCTCTTGTTCCAAAAGCAGAAGTTGCTGGAGAAGTTGGGGATCAACAGATTGGTCTTCAAGCAAGATTAATGTCTCAAGCTTTGAGAAAACTATCTTCAATTATTGCCAAAACAAACACTATCGTTATTTTCTTGAATCAGACAAGAATGAAGATTGGTATTATGTTTGGTAATCCAGAAACAACACCTGGCGGAGTGGCTTTAAAGTTTTATGCTTCTGTCAGGTTAGAATTAAGACGTATTGCTCAAATCAAACAAGGGGAGTCTGTAGTTGGTTCTAGAATTAAAGTAAAGGTTGTTAAGAATAAGGTTGCGGCTCCATTCCAAACAGCTGAGTTTGATATTTATTACGCTGAAGGAATTTCTAAAGAATCAGAGCTTATTAATTTAGCTGCCAAAGAAGCCGTTATTACCAAAGCAGGAGCTCATTATTCTTTTGGAGATATGAAATTAGGGAACGGAGTAGAAGCCTCTAAGCTTTTCTTAAAAGAGAATCCTAAGGTATATGAAGATTTGAAGAAAGCGGTAATTAAAAAAATAAAGGAAGAAGATTCTCCAAAGGAAGATAAAAAGAAAGAAAAAGAAGAATAAAAAAAAGACCCTCGAAAGAGGGAATTTTTTATTCAGGGATATAAGGCATTAGTGCCAAGAATCTAGCTCTCTTAATAGCAAGAGCAACTTTTCTTTGATGTTTTGTACAAAGATTTGTTTTCTTTTTGTTCTTAAGTTTGCTTGATCTTGAAATATAATTTTGAAGAGTGTTTGTGTCCTTAAAATCAATTTCGTTTATATTCTTTTTACAGAAATAACAATTATTCATGTTCATATTATTCTTTGTCTTTAAAATGGTATATCTTTAATATCAATCTCTTCTTCGTCAATAACAGGAAGTTCTTCTTCTACTTCCTCTTCTTTTTGTTTCTTAACTCCTTCTTTTGGAGCAGAACTATTTGAAGCGTTGCTTGATTTTGGTCCTAATTGGATATTTTCACCGATAATTTCAGTAACATATCTTTTCTTACCTTCTTTGTCGTCGTAGGAACGGTTTTGTATTCTTCCTTCAACCATAAGGAGACTTCCTTTGGCAGAATAGGTACTAACAATTTCTGCTAATTTTTCCCATAAAACTACATTATGGAAATTTGTCTCTTCTTTTTTCTCTCCGTTAGCTCCTTTCCAATTTCTACTTGTGGCAAGAGAGAATCTACAAACCTTCTTTCCTGTTGGAGTGTTTAGTAGCTCTATGTCTCCTGCAACTCTACCAATTAAATAAACTTTATTTAGATTCATTTTATAAGAATTTATTATTTATTCTTCTTTTAATAATTCTTCTACTTTTTCGTTTATTTTTTCTAAGTTTTCTTCAGTTGGTGCTACCTTTTCTATTACTACTTCCTCTTTTGGAGCAAGTTTCTTTCCCGCATCTCTGTTTTCAATGCTTCTTCTTCTTTCTTTTACTTTTTCAACAAGTTCTTTCTTTGCTAAAATTAAGTATCTTAATATTTCTTTCTTTTCTTTTAGTATTTTTTCAATACTTAATAAGGCTTGTTTTTTATCATCTCCTTTAAGAGAGAAAACAAAAACAGTAAGCCAAGCTTCTCCTTGTTTGTTGATAGTATAAGCTAATTTTCTTTGTTTAAAATCAACTTCGCCTATAATTTCTCCAAACTCTTTTAATTCTGAAGCTAAATCTTTGCTAAAAGAAGCTATCTTTTCTTCTGAAAAATCAGATGTTACTAGTAAGTTAAATTCGTAAAAATTCATAATTCTTTTATTCTTTAATCTATATGACTAAATATAGCAATTTTATTGCAATTGGTCAAGTATTTTGTTATAATGGGCATAATATGGCAAACAAAAGAACAAAATCATTTACTCTTATAGAAATGTTGCTCGTTGTAGTAATTATTGGGATTTTATCTAGTATTTTGATTTTTAATTCGCAAGATGCTTTTGACGAAGAAGAAATGATGAAAGCCTTGAGTCAAGGAGAGAGTTTTAAGGCAAAAAACCCAGAAATTTTAGTATCAGAATGGGCTTTTGAGGGGTCAACGGCAGCTGGACTTACGGCAACAGTTAATGACGTGAAAGATACTTGGGGTTATAATAATGGAACAGTTACAGGGAATATAATTGTAAGAGATGAAGCCTCTTGTATTTCTGGAAAATGTTTAGAGTTTAATGGCGTAACAGAAGCTTATATTAATTATGGCCAAGGTGTGGGGAATAGTTTAAAGATAACGGGTTCGATGTCTTTTGAATTATGGATTTATCCTACAGATTTTACGGTTAGAAGAAGTATTATTCACAAGTCTTTTGGGGGAGAAATGTCAGTCGTGCAAGAACCATCAAAAACCTTAAATTTTTATTACGGAACAGCGGGAACTAACGCACAGCCTTATCAAGGCGCCGGAAGTTCTTTATATGTTATTCCTAATTCTTGGAATCATATAGTTTTTGTTAGAAATTTAGATCCTAGTGTTATGAAAATAACTTGGTATATTAATGGTAAAAAGGCAACTCCCATTACTGCAAATTATGCGGCCGCGGTTAGTTCGACGTCTAATTTTTGGATCGGAGATGGTTACCTTGATCCTTTTAAAGGAATGATGGATCAGATTAGAATGTACAAAGGGGCTCTTTCTGTTTCTGAGGTAAAACAAAATTATATAGCAGGATTAGATTCTCTTTTTCAAAATGGAGGAATTTCAAAACAAGATTATAATGATAAAATGATAAATTTAGCTACAAATGAGTAATATTTTTAAAGCTTACGATATAAGAGGAATTTATGGTCAAGACATAGATGAAGAAGTTGCCTATAAACTAGGGCGTTCTTTTGTTATTTTTTTAAATAAAAATCACCCCAAAATAGTAATAGGAAGAGATAATAGAATATCTTCTCCAGAGATTTTCAAGAGTTTAAAGAAGGGGATTATAGACGAAGGAGGAACAGTTTTTGATATTGGACTATCAACAACACCAATGTTTTACTTCGCTGATTGTTTTTTGAAAGGAGATGGAGGAATTATGATTACCGCTAGTCATAATCCAAAGGAATATAATGGGTTTAAAGTGGTTTCTAAATTAGCAGCTCCTGTTGCTGAAGATAGTGGACTTAAAGAAATTAAAGATATTTTTGAAAAAATAGAAGGGGAAGGAAAGAAAAAAGGAAAATTGTTTAAAAAAAATATCTCGAATGAATATCTTAAGTTTATCAAACAAGGTTTTGACTTGAAGGACTTTAATTTAAGAATAGGAATTGATACTGCTAATGCCGTTCCAGGGATAAT
The DNA here is from genome assembly GCA_964547725.1 of uncultured Candidatus Saccharibacteria bacterium. Taxonomy (GTDB): domain Bacteria; phylum Patescibacteriota; class Minisyncoccia; order Minisyncoccales; family Minisyncoccaceae; genus JAAZMU01. The sequence continues at coordinate 9,713 of CAZJOO010000006.1, read as the reverse complement.
AGTAGAAAAAGCTTTAAAGAATACGAATTTAAAAATTTTTCATATAAACAAGGAACTTGATTCTAGTTTTCCTAATCACAACCCAGACCCACTTCCAAAAAATAATTTAAAGCAATTAGTAGCTTTAATTAAAGAAAAAAAGCTTGATTTAGGGATTTCTTTTGACGGAGACGGGGACAGGATTGCTTTTTTGGACGAAAACGGAAAAGTGGTTTCTTTTGATATTGTCTTAGCTCTTCTGGCTGATATTCTTGGAACAAAAGTACTTTGTGATTTAAGATGCTCTAAGATTATAGAAGAAGTTGCTGGAGAAAAAGCTTTAAGAAGCCGAATAGGGCACTCTTTTATCAAACAAATAATGAAGAAGAATAAAATCTATTTGGGAGGGGAATATACCGGACACTTTTATTTAAATGACAAGTATTGTTTTGAAGCTCCATTTTTTGCTTTGTTTAAAATTCTAGAGCAAATTAAGTTATCTTCTAAAAAGTTTTCTGAGTTAGTTAAGCCTTACCAAAAATACTTTCATTCAGGAGAGATTAATTTTGAGGTAAAGGATAAGAAAAAAATACTAAAAGAAATAGAAAGGGGATATAGTAACGGTAAAAAGACGAAGATAGATGGATTGAGAGTGGAATATGAAGACTTCTGGTTCTTAGTTCGAGCTTCTAACACAGAGCCTGTTCTAAGGCTTATCATTGAAGCCAAAACAAGTAAACTCTTGAAAGAAAAAGAAAAAGAGTTAACTAAAATAATACAAGGATAAAAAAAGGGACTATTTAAGTCCCATTTTTTTTCTAACTTCTTCCATTGTTTTTTGAGCTTCTTTTCTTGCTTTTTCTGCTCCTTTGTCTAGCATGTCCCAAACAAGTTTTGGATCTTTGTAATATTCGTCTCGTTTCGCTTTGAATTTTTCTAGCTTTGATATAAGTAACTCTGCTAAATCTGACTTAAAGTCAGCATAGCTTTTATTTATATATTCTTTTTCTATTTCTTTAATTGACTTTCTCGAAAAAGCAGAATAAATAGCTAAAAGATTCGAGATTCCTTTCTTATTTTCTTCATCATACCTTATTTCTTTTTCTGAATCAGTAGAAGCAGACATTATTTTCTTTCTAATACTTTCAGCATCTTCAAACAAATTAATACATCCTTTTTGGTCTCCTGATTTTGACATTTTCTTTTCAGGGTCTCTTAAAGACATAATCTTAGCTTGTTCTTTTGGGATGAATGGTTTTGGAAGGGGAAAAGTATCTCCATAAGTTTTGTTAAACTTTTCGGCAACGTTTCTAGCAAGTTCAACGTGTTGTTTTTGGTCTTTTCCTATTGGCACTTCTTCTGCTTTGTAGAGTAAAATATCAGCAGCCATTAAAACAGGGTAGTTTAAAAGTCCAGCATTAACATATTCTTTGTGCTGCTTGGACTTATCTTTGAACTGAGTCATTCTTTGAAGTTCTCCCATAGGAATAATTGTTCCTAAGAGCCATGTTAACTCTACGTGTTCTTTAACTTGTGATTGAATAAAAAAGGCACATTTGTCAGGGTCTATTCCTGCTGAAAGGTAAGTGACAGCAAGATCAAAAATCTTGTTCTGAAGAGTTTTTGGGTCATAGGGAGTAGTGATAGCGTGCCAATCAACAACAGAAAAGAAACATTCATTATCATTTTGATAATCAACCCATTGTTTGATAGCTCCTAAATAATTTCCTAAATGGATTTCTCCTGTTGGACGTACTCCGCTAAATATTTTCATATTTTTATACTTCAATTATTACTGGTAATACCATTGGACGTCTTTCTGTTTTTTTGAACAAAAAGTCTCCAATGTCATCTCTTATCTTATCTTTCATATAAGTCCAGTTTACTATCTTGCTTGAACCAGTTGCTCCTTCGATTGAAAGAATAATTCTTCTTCTAGTTTCAGCAAGCAATTCTTGTGATTCTTTTAAGTAAACAAAACCTCTTGAAATAATGTCTGGGGAAGTTTGAACTTTTCCAGTTTTTCTATTAACAATAGCAATGATAACAAAGATTCCGTCTTCAGCTAAAGCTTGTCTATCTCTCAAAACAACTTCTCCAACGTCTCCAACTCCAAGTCCATCAACCATGACATAGTTTGCAGGAACTTCTTTTTTATCAACATAGACTTTAGTCTTTTGCAAGTTGATAATGTTTCCATTATCAGCAAGGATAACATTTTCTTCTGGAATCCCACATTCTTGAGCTAAAAGAGAGTTTCCAACAAGCATGGAATATTGTCCGTGAATTGGCATGAAGAATTTTGGATGCATCATCTTCATCATTTCCTTTAGTTCGTCTTGTTTGGCGTGTCCTCCAGCGTGAATATCCATCATACCATAGTGGTAAATAATAGCTTTTTGTCTTAGTAAATCATCTTTTAAGGATTGAACCGCTCTTTCGTTTCCAGGAATAACTGATGATGAGAAAATCATAGTATCACCTGGTTTAATTGAAACAGTAGGGTGTTCTCTTAAAACAATTTTCATTAAGCCAGCACTTTCCTCTCCTTGAGCTCCAGTACAGATAATAGTAACTTCATCATCTTTATAATTATTAACTTCACTTACTTTCTTTAAAATAGTACCTTTCTTTGCTTTTAATAGTCCTAGTTCTTTGGTTAACCAGATATTAGTTTTCATTGAGTGTCCGACAACAGCTACTTTTCTTCCACTTTTTTCGGAAAGAGTGACTATTTGTTGAATTCTATTAATCAATGAAGAGAAGGTAGCAACAATAATTCTTCCTTTTGTTTTCTTAAAAATCTCAGCTAAGTTTTTGTTAATTTCTCTTTCAGACAAAGAGTGTCCTTCTTGTTCTGCTCCAGTTGAGTCAGACATTAAAAGAGTAACTCCTCTATTTCCAAGTCTTGTTAGGTTAGCAAAGTCAGAAGGTTCTTCATTTACTGGATATTTATCAAACTTATAATCAGAAGTGTGAACTATATTTCCGGCTGGTGTTTCGATAAACATTCCTAAGTTATCTGGAATAGTGTGTGTTTGTCTAAAAAACTCTACCTTGAAAGGTCCTAGTTCAATCTTTGAACCGTCTTTTACTTCAGTTATCTTTAGTTTTGGCTGCATTGGAACGTCTTCTTGACGCTTCAAAATAATCCCTTTTGTTAAAGGACCAGCATACATAGGAGGATTTCCTATTCTATTCATGATATAAGGAACGGCTCCGATGTGATCGTAGTGTCCGTGAGTAAATAAAACACCGACAATGTTCTTATATTTTTTATTCTTTATTAAGTAAGAAATGTTTGGAATGATGTAATCAATCCCAGGCATTCCTTCTTCGGGCATTCTGAACCCCATATCTATAACAAGGATAGTATCCTTGTATTCTAGAAGGGTCATATTCCTTCCAACCTCACCTAGACCTCCGAGTGGGATGATCTTAAGGTACGGTTCGTTTTGTGTTATTTCTTTTGTTTCCATATTTTTTATTTTTATTTTTAGAGTACAATACAATGATTTGCCCTTTTAAAAACGTTAAAATTTAGTTTTACTATTTTTAAAAGTTCAAAACCTTGTTTATACGGTTATTTGTTAATTTTGAGCTTTTTTTAAACAAAGCTCGTCAATATTATTTGGTAATTTTGTTAAAGGTTTTTCTTCTCTTATTTCTGGAACTTCTTTGTAATTAGTATTTTTTAACCAACCTTTAGTGGTGTAAAAATATGAAGCGCCTGCTTTATTTCCGATGGATTCGTAGTCGTGTCCACATTCGTCAGAAACAAAGTTTCCAAGTTTTAAGGTGACTTCACTTGGATTAATAGTAATGTGACCATAACCAAAGGGAATCACAACAACCTCATCCTTACTAGCGTGGACAAAGTAAACATCATCAATTACGTCTCTTCCTTTTTGCATAAGAAAGATGGCCTCTCCCTCAAGAACGATATATACTTCTTTGAATTCGTCATGATAATGACCTTTTGTTTTTACGAATTCGTCTCCAAGTATTTTTCCTGGGATTTCGGTTATATCATACCTTATTTTGTTCTTATTGCCTACACCTCTGAACATGTAATAAAGTTCTTCTTCGGGATTTAAGTCTTTACTTAAAAGGACTTCTTGCATTTCTTTCACGTGTCTAATACTTGGTTTTATTTCCATACTTGTTTGGTTTTTAAATAAAGATTTTTAATATTGCTGAATCTTGAAGAAGGGGTAACTAATTTTTCTCCAGAAATTCCTTTGATTTCAGGGGAAAGATAATAGATATAATTTGGGGAATAAAGTAAGATAGCAGGATTTTCCTCAAAAAAGATTTCTTCAAAACTCTTTAGGTCGTTGATTAAGCTTTCGTTAAAAGTGTAATAAAGTCTAATTTTTTCTAAAAGTTCGTCAGCTTCATCATTTTGCCAAACACTTAAATTTAAGCCTGGGTCAAAAATCTGAGTTGAGTGAAAATATGGTAATAGATTAGGAGTAGACATTAACTTCTCTCCGAATAAAATCATATCGTAATTTCTTTCTCTAATAACTTGTTTGATTTCTGTGTTGCTAAAAGTTTCTATATTTAGTTTTACACCAATTTTTTCTAATTGGTTTTTTATATTTTCAGCCACTTCTGGAAGAATAGAATAACTAGTTGTTTTTAAAGTAAATTCTAGTTTAGTCTCTGTGCTTTCTCCCTTGAAACAAAGATTGTTTATTTTTGTTCTTGTGGATAAACCAACCTTTCCAGTTCCTGAAGTTAAGCTACTTGGAGTTAAAATCTCGTCAGCATAAGCTTCTTGAAATTTGATAACCGCTGCTTTTGTTTCGTTTCCAAAAGTTCCAGTTACTTTTTGGCTCGGATAGATGTCAGGATAATTAGACAAACACTCTTGAAGTTTTTCTACTTGCTTTCCAGTACTTCCATATTGAAGATCTTGATTTATGTTATCATTGTTAACTTTTTCTATTTTTTGAACTCTAACATTCTCTTCATTGAGCTTATAGTCGTTATCTTCTAAAATATTAATACTTTCTTCCGTGCTATACTCTATTTCTTTTTCTTCAAGACCATAGAAGAAAGAAAGAATAGGAGAAGAAAGAGAATATCCTTCTTTTATAACGTCATTTAAAATCTCTTTTCTATCAATAGCCAAAGTTAAAGCTTTTCGTATTTCACTATTTTCCAAAACCTCATTTTTTGTATTCAAGAAGATTCCGAAATAATTGGGAGTAGTGTAGGAAACGTTCCAATGGTCAACTACTTCTGATAGGTGGGCATTATCAATATTTCCTTTAAGAAGAGCAGTTTTTAATTCTTCTTCGCTAGAATAGAAATAGAAAACAATATCTTTGATATAAGGACGTCCATCGTAATATTTTTCGTTTGCACGAAGTTGTATAGAAGAGATGGAACCATTTTCTTTTACCTTATATATTTTGTAAGGACCAGAGCCAACCGGGGAAGTGATATTTAAAACTCTATTTGAAGCAAAGTCTTCCGCAGGGATGTTTTCAAAAACATGCTTTGGGATTATTTTTAAACTGATTAGGTTTTCTAGAAAACCACCATATGGTTCAGATAATTTAAAGACCCCTTCGTAATCAGACATCTTTTCGAGACTTACTCCAAGAAAACTTGCTCGAAGAGGGCTTAAATATTCTGCGTCTTGAATAATATTTAAAGTGAAAGCAATATCATCCATTGTTAAAGCTTTTCCATCGTGCCAAACAATATTTTCTTTTATCTTAAAATTAAAAGTTTTTCCGTCTTCGCTAAAACTGTAGCCCTCTATTAAATCGTTTTCAATTTCGGAATCAGTACCGTATTTCATCAATCCCGAATAAAGAAGTTCTACTAAATCTTTATCAACATCTACAGTAGAACTATAGATAGGATTCAAATGCTTAGGTTGTCCCACTAGCCCTTCTTTAATAATTCCTCCAAAAGCAGGAACAGTAACAGTATTATTATTGTAAAAGCTGTTTAAGAGGAAGATTGAGGAATAAATGAATAAGGACAAAAAAACAAAGAAAGCAATCTTTTCCCATAAAGCAAAAGCCTTAAATGATTGTACCCACTGTGTAAAAGAGGGTGTTTTTATTTTTAAAAACATTTTAATAAATTAAATTGGCAAGAGATAGTCCAATAAAGATAACTACAAGGATAACAGTAAAGATGAAAATCTTTTTCTGAGCTCCTCTTCTTGTAGAGTAAACTTCACCACCTCCACCGAAAGCAGAGCCAAGGGCTGTTCCTCTTTGTTGCATTAATACTAAAATAATAATTAGTATAGAAGTTATGATTTGTATAATTGATATTATGTTGTTCATTTTTTGATTAAAGAAGTCATTGATTCTACCCCCCAAGTGATTAATGAGAAGTAAAACAGACTAGTTATTCCATTAATTTCAAATTGTGATGAGGAAAAGAGGACATCGACTATCCAGATTAACGCCATTATTATAACGATTGTAAATAAATTTAAAGTAATAACTCTTAAAGGGAAAGTGATGAATTTTAGGATTGGCTTTAAGAAGAACAATAACAAACCAATAATTGCTCCAACAAATAAGATCGTTGAAATAGTTCCATCTGTGGTGACACCTTGAATAAAATAAGCAGCTAAGCCTGTCGAGACTATTCCCGTTAATACTTTAATAATGAGGTTTGTTATCATTAGAGTAATAATAATATAAATGATTAATAAAGTCAATAACAATAAAAAAAAGTTAATCTTTTTTGATTAACTAACCCATTTTTTTTAATTTGTAAGAAAATATGACAGAAGCAACTATGTTTGTTATGAGGGTGGCATAAAAAAATGGACCATACCGATATCCCATAAAAACATCAATAGAACAGCCGATAAAAGCTATTATAATGATAATTAAAAAACCTAGAAACAAATATAAAACCTTTGATATCATTCTCACAATAAAGACCCTCTGGTAGGGTAAGAGATTATTACGGGATTGTCAATAGAAATGTCTATTTGACAAATCTTTAAAAAAGACTAAAATTAGCAGTAGAAGGTCGGAACTGCTAATTAATATAAAATATAAAAATATGAAATTAAAACCATTAACAAATCACGTTGTGATTGAACCGGCTAAACCGGAAGAAAAAACTAAGTCTGGTATTATTTTACCAAGTTTAGGAGAAGAATCTCCTGACGAAGGAATTGTAATTGCTATCGGTTCTGATGAAAAGATAGAAGTTAAAGTAGGGGACAGAGTTATTTTTACTAAATTTGGTCCTACTAAAGCAAAGGTTGAAGGAAAAGATTATTTAATAGCTAGTCAAGATGATATTTTGGCTATAATTGAAAAATAAAAGTATGGCTAAAGAAATTTTTTATAACGAAGACGCAAGAAAAAAATTAAAAGCTGGTGTTGATAAGCTAGCTGATGCAGTAACAGTAACCCTTGGACCAAAAGGAAGAAACGTTGTTTTTTCTAGTTCATACGGCGGACCTACTATTACTAATGATGGGGTAAGTATTGCTAAAGAGATTGAACTTGAAGATTCTGTTGAAAATATGGGAGCTCAAATAGTTAAAGAGGTTGCGGAAAAGGCAAATGAAGTTGCTGGAGACGGAACCACAACGGCTACTTTACTAACTCAAACCCTTGTCAGAGAAGGACTTAAGAATGTAACTGCAGGAACAAATCCTCTTGCAATTAAAAGAGGTTTAGAGAAATCAGCCGAAGCGGTTGTGGAAGAATTGAAAAAAATGTCAAAGAAGATTGACACAGTAGAAAAATATGCTCAAGTAGCGACAATTTCTGCTGAGAATGAAGAACTTGGAAAATTGATTGCAAGCACTATTGCTGAGATTGGAATTGATGGACCTATTTCTATTGAAGAGTCTCAGAAGCTAGGAATAGAAAAAGAAATTGTTAAAGGATTACAATATGACGAAGGATATGTTTCTCCATATATGGTAACTGATGCTGAAAGAATGGAAGCGGTTTTAGACAACCCATATATATTAGTAACTGATAAGAAGATTTCTTCTATTAAAGAAATTCTTCCTATTTTAGAAAAGGTTATTGAATCAGGAAAGAAAGACGTTTTAGTTGTTGCCGAAGAATTTGAAGGAGAAGCTCTAGCTACTGTTGTTGTTAATAAACTAAGAGGAACTTTTAATTTAGTTGCTACAAAGATTCCAGGATTTGGTGACCGAAAGAAAGAGATGCTTGAAGATATTGCTATTGTGACTGGAGGAAAGGTTATTTCTTCTAATCTAGGATTAAAATTAGAAGAGATTGATTTAAGCATGCTTGGTCAAGCAAGAAGAGTTGTTATTAATAAAGACAAAACTATCATCACCGAAGGAAAGGGGGAGAAAGCAGACATAGAAGCAAGAATAAAGCAATTAAAAGCTCAAATTGCTAATTCAAAAGATGGTTTTGATAAAGAAAAAATGCAAGAGAGACTAGGAAAACTTTCTTCAGGAGTAGCGATTATTAAAGTGGGAGCAGCTACTGAGGTTGAGCAAAAAGCAAAGAAGCATAAAGTTGAAGATGCTCTTGCTGCCACAAAAGCAGCTATTGAAGAGGGGATTGTCGCTGGAGGAGGTACCGCTCTTTTAAGATGTCAAAAGATTCTTGAAGAATTAAAGCTTTCTTCAGAAGAACAGGTGGGAGTCGAGATAATGAAAAGAACTCTTGAGGAACCTATTAGAAAGATAGCAGAAAACGCAGGAAAAGATGGAGCAGTAATTGCTTCTGAAGTTAAGAAACTTTCTTGCGACGAAGGTTATGATGCTTTGAATGATAAGTTTGTGAACATGTTTGAAGCAGGAATCGTTGACCCAACTAAAGTAGTAAGGTCATGTATTCAAAACTCAATTTCAGCTGCTTCAATGCTCCTTACAACAGAATGTGTTATTGCTGAGAAAAAAGAAGAAGGTGGATGTACTTGCGGAACTAGTCAAGGAATGGGAGGAGGAATGCCTCAGATGTACTAAAAGAAGAAAGTCCTGTGAAAACAGGGCTTTTTTGTTGCAAAAATTATAGCAATAGGATATATATAAAGTAGTTATGTTGAAAAAAACTTTTGGAGGAAAAAATGAGTGACAGTTTTCAGAAAATGATTGATCTGGAAGATTCTAGAAGGATGGCAAACCTTTTGGAAAATGGATCAGATTTGATTTATAATCATCCTAAACTTCAATTAGGCGTCATCCTTATGCTTAAAGGTTGTATTGACGGAAAGGTTACGGAAGGAAAAGCCCTTTCTGCTATTTCAAATCTTAAAAGGAATAAAGTTTCTTTCGAGAACCTTCCTTACCTTGAATCTTATTCTGAAATTAAAGACAAAATTCCAAAAAGTATTCTTAATTATCTCACCTGGAGATAAGCTATTTTAACCCCTGTAAATTTATTTACAGGTTTTTTTATATATGATATAATAATAAAAAATATGAACAAACAAAAAACCTTAATCTTTTCATTATCAGCCATGCTTTTCTTAACAGCATCTTTTTTGGTATATAGTTGGGTTGAGCCAACAACCACTATGCCTAGTAGCTACACAGCTCCAATAAATACATCAGGAACTGCGCAGACAAAAACAGGAGAATTTGGAGCCTCTTCTTTTATTGATGCAGATAATCCAAGCTATTATCTCAATTCTTCTGGGAACAGTGTTGTTTCTTGAAAGATCGTTATGGAAGATTCAACCGTTTCGATTGATGCTCCAACAACAGTAGCTACAAAAGGGTATGTTGATGAAAACGCCTC
>CAZJOO010000005.1:0-21145 GCA_964547725.1 uncultured Candidatus Saccharibacteria bacterium | reverse complement strand
TTTAATAAAAATGGCTCAATATGAAAACCTCCATCTGTTGAAACCTTTGAAAAGTCCATTGATCCAGCTCCACCGGTTATTGTTAAAAATTTTAATCCAAGACATAAAAAGAAAACAAGAGCAACTCCAGCAAAAAGCCACTCTACGAGTAATTTTGACCATTCGGGAAAAAATTTATTCAAAATAGGCAAATCTGTCTTGTAGGTAACAACTGCAAGAGGTGCTAAAATTGTTAGTATCCATAAGAAAACTATTCTCATCGCAAATATGGCTGCAAGAACTAAAAATGTTGTTCCTAAAATGAAATTTAAACAAATGGTGAAAATTAAAACAAAAAGCCATCCAGTCGAGGCCATGACCACAAATGTTATTCCTCCTATTACAGTCGCAACAACATTAAGAACAGGAACTAAAGAACCCATAATCGATGTTATGAAAGTTGGGAATACTGACCAAAAACATACCCAGGAATATTTATTTAAGACTAATTGGGCGGAATTGGTTAGTCCCCCAGCATCTCCTGTCAAAGTATTCACTATTCCATTTTTAATAAACTCGGCAACATCAATAAGTCCACCCATTATAAACATACTAAAATTAATCAATAAGGCAGCGACGACTAATCTAATTAAAGAAGATTGTCCTTTTGCTGAATCTCCTTGAATAATCATTTTAAGAGCTGTCCAAACAAAGGAAACAATAATTACTAAATTTGCTAGTCCGGACACAAGCTTCCATCCAGAGATAACTAGCAAGCTCGTTGTTGCATCAATCGGTGCAGCCATTGCCCAGTCCAATAAAGCAGATCCTAATTTCAAATACCCTATAGACTGAAGAATTACTAGTTCAATCACAACAACGTATTTTCTTGTAGTATTATCTAAAAAGTCTAAAGCATCTAACTGCATTCCAAAAATATCCATTACTCCAAAAAGATCAGCATGTGCGATTCCAGGGATTAAAAAAGAAGCAACTAAGATTCCTAATATCGAAAAACTAACAAGCTTTTTGTTTTTAAATATCGTTTTTATAAAATTATTCATTTTGGAAGTTTTAATATTTTTAAACACTTAATTAGCTGTATCTTATTTTAGATAATTATAACACACAGATTATTTTTAAAAAGACTTGACATTTTTTTATTTTATGCTATCCTAATATCAGAAACTTACCAGAGGAACCTCAAATGGAAAAGAAAGTAATTATTATTATCGTCGTAACGCTCGCAATCGTAGTAGGTATCGGAGCTGCACTACTCCCAGTATTTGCCTCTCCTATAATCGTATTAGATTACAACCCACTCAATCTCGAATCTCCTTCGACGACAATGACCCCCGTACCGATTACTGACAATGCTCAACAGGAAGCGTTGCAAAAACTTGCAACCGAAAAGTGCAAAGAAATGGAACAATGCTTAGTTGATTTAAGTAAAATCTACAAAGCAAGTGATTTCTGCCCTGAATTAGTAATTTCTCAAGTGACAACTAACGGGAAAACACTAACTATTTTGAATTCTAAGGCTGGATTTTACGTTGGCCCAGTAATGTTCTTTGACGACAAGGGAAATCAAGTCGGCAAAACCATTATAGTGGCAATCGATGAAAAAACTAATAGCTTTGGTCTTCCCAACGAATACATGGGCTGCACCATGATAACTCTTGACGAAATGAACCAACAGCTTAAGGACACTTGCCGCTATTTTGAGCCAGAGTAAAAGAGACAAAATTTGTCTCTTCTTTTTTTATATAAATTTAATTATTATCCTTAAGAAAATAACACCTTACATCATTCGGATTGGCAGTGCTACTTTGACTTAAATTATTAGATGGATAAGTTATGTTAGATATGCCAAATATTAATCCACCAAGACTAAAGCAATTCGCTTCGTTAAAAAACAAAAGCATACACTCTGTTCCAGTTGATTCTATATATTTTTCTCCATTAGGACCTTCTATTAATAATTTTCTATACCCATCAGGATATTCTAACGTACTACCATCTCCATAGTCTATTTCTGTTTCAAAAGGATCGGCATTAACATCATTTATGGAATATTTTTTTGTAACCTGAACTAATTTAGGGATGCTAAAAAATTTAGCTACTGTGTAAACAGTGTTATCTGCAAAAGGGCTTATAGCATCTGCCTTAGTGTATCCGTACCCTACAAGAACAGTTTGACCCTTTCCGCCCCCTTTTTCATATTTAATTTCTTCCTTAGAATCAGTTTTCAAGTCGGCAGTATTCGCGTATATCTTTGCATAAGCGCATTCTGTAGTTAATTCATATTCGGTAAAAACTAGCTCTTCAAGAGGATCTCCTCCCAGAATATTAGAATTAACATCTAAAGTTGTTAGTTCTGGATTAATCGTGTTTAAAATTAAGAATGTTCCTAAAAGAAGTGCTAATCCTAAAAAAGAAGCTTTTATCCTTTCCATAGCTTTCGCTATTTTCCCTGGGTCTCCAACAGATGTTAAATATTGAAAACCAGCAACAACGATAGAGATGAAGGCGAATAAAGCCCCAATAGATATTCCCCATTCATAAAAATATTGAACAAGACTACTAAGAGTAGTTGTTTTGTAATCAAGCAGTGATGTTCCCATCGGAGAAGATGGCCAAGTAATTTCCGTTGCGAAAACTTTTGAAGTAGCAACAAAAGCAAAAGTTAAAAGAGTTGAAAAAAGTGTTATTTTTTTGATATTTTTTCTTTTCATATTACCACGTTATTTTATTATTTTATATAATTATAACACACAGATTATTTTTAAAAAGACTTGACGTTTTTTTATTTTATTCTATTTTAATGTCAGAAACTTACCAGAGGAACCTCAAATGGAAAAGAAATTAATGATTGTTTCGTCGTAACACTCGCAATCGTAGTAGCAATTGGAGCAGTATTTATCTCTCCTGCAATCGTATCAGATTACAACCCACTCGATCTCGAATCTCCTTCGACGACAATGACCCCCGTACCGATTAGTGAGAATAATCAACAAGAAAGGCTGCAAGAAATTGCCGCAGACTATGCAGTGATGAAAAAGGTAATGATGGACCTTCCTGTAAGAATGAAGATAATTGACTTTTGTTCTGAATTGATAGTCTCTCAAGATGTTTTGCAGGGAGAAACAAGAACATACCTAACTTCAAAAACAGGATTTTATATAGGTCCAGTATTGTTCCTTGACGAAAAAGGCAACGAAGTTTACCACAAAAGCATCATATTGGTTGCTCGCGACGGTTGTCAAGACACTATTCCTAATGAGTATAAGGATTGCACTATTGTAACTCTCGACGAGATAAATCCAGAGTTTGCAAAAACCTATCCTTATTTCCTGCCAGAGTAAAAGAGACAAAAAATGTCTCTTCTTTTTTTACAAAAATTTAATTATTCTTATTCAGTCTGCGATACAGTGATATTTTTTCTTTTCATATTAACGCATTATCTATGCTTATTTAATATTAAAGTTCTTCCATAACCTCATCTTCTTCGTCAACAACTTCTTTTAGTGGAGTAATGCGAACCGTTTCTTCGTATTTTAAAATATTAGTATTTCCTAAAAGATAATTAGCATTTTCTTTTACTTTTTCTACTGTAGTATTTACTGTTGTCAAAGAAAGAATGATAAACCTTTGGTCGGTAGTCTTTATTATTTTTTGCATAATCTTTGTTTTTTGATTGGTACCATTTTCAAATTCCATAACAAAAGAGCCATCTTCTAGTTCTTCTAAAATTATTCCCCCGCCACCTTCTACGGAAAGAATATAGTCGTTTATATCAAAAGATTCTTTTTGAGTTATTGAAAAAATCCAAGGAACAGAAGTATCTTCCTCTATAGAATAAGCATTGAAAAGAGCATCACCGCTATCAGCGATTAAACTGTTTTTTTCTGGAGAGGTTTCATTTAATATCCAATTATCATTAAGGGTTATCTCTAAATCCTCGTTTTCAAAACTTCCTCCTCCTATTTCTTTCAAAGCGCTAGCATAATCAAATGTTTTTTGAAAATTTTGCATAGTAATACTAGTTACATTTTCTGTATTTGTATCAACCTTAATTAATTTATAAGAAAGCCAAAATGATGAAAGTATTAAAATTAATCCCCCCGCCATTATTATAATTGATTTTTTGCTTATATTCATAATATTTAATTTAACGGATCCCACCAAGAACCAAAAGTGCTCATACTAGGATCAAAGAATAATAAAAAGAAATTAATCGCTGTCCAACCTAAAAAAATTATTAAAAACCCTATTCCTGCCGCTTTCCATATCACTTTAGATTGTTGAATCAAATTCATAGCTGGATTTTCAAAATTAATAAATATATGGAACAGATAAAGAAAACCGTTATATAGCAATAAAACAACCAAAGAGGCAGGAAGAAATCTTATTAAAAAGAAGTCAAATAAAAGTCTAATTAAAAGAAATGCGTGATTAACACTACAGGTCAAGGTTTCGTCCCAAGGAGTTGAAGAATCATCATATTCTCTATTGCAGGGGACAAGTCCTCCTCCCGAAGTATATCCTTCTGTCCCTTCGTTTGGATCTTTTTTAGATTCTAAATAAAAGGAAAAGTACGATGTATTTCCATAATCCTTACAATCGATATCCAAACAAGTGTTTAGAGAAAGGTTATATTCCCCAGGGCATAAAGTTCCAACCGTAAAATAATTACTTGAAATAATGCTTTCTGTCCCGTTTTGATTTTTCAAATCCAAACAAGTATTAGAAGTATCGTCTCCAGAATAGCTTAAGGCATATTTATAGTAATTAGCTCCCTCAAGATCTTCCCAAGAGACTTGCCTGTTGTTTGTATAAAGAATGCCACCATTATTATCAGTGCTAATCTTCTCTACTGTTTTTAGTTTTTCTGTTTTGAAAGATATTGCTGCGCTATAAGCTCCACAATTTGTTCCTTCGAGGTCTGCGCATGTTTTTACTTTAAAAGAATAAGATGTATCACTTTTTACTGTTGGATAATCCAAAGTAACTGATGTTTCTTTTGTCAAAACTTCTTTTCCGCTTAGATTGTAATAATAAGATTTGGCTCCCGCAACATTTTTCCAGCTTATTCTAATTGGGATATAATTTCCTTTTAGCTCATTAATTTCTGGTGGAAGTCCCGTGGTCTTAAAATTAAGTGTTTTTGCATTTTCGTATTCGCATTCTTGAGAGTATTGATCAGAACAAGGTATTACCGTTATGCTATAGCTTGAATTTAAACTTAAGTTCTCTAAAATTAATCCACCTCCATTTGTTTCTCCTGAGGTTACCCCAGGAACCGTATATTTAGCAGAATTAGCTTTTTGATAAAGCATCCACTTTATTTCCGTAGGAATTCCTAAAGTACTTCCTTCTTGTGTTACAAAGTAAAAATCTGATTTTAAATCTGAATTTGCCGTTTCAAAACTCCAATGTTCCCCATAATCTTCACAACTATATGGGGTATAACAAGGTTTTATTTCCCAAGAGTATTGTTCATTTTCCGTGAAATAAGAATTATTTTGTACGTCATAAAAATTAGAAAGAAGCATGTCTGTCCAATCAACTCCAGCATAAACAGCCCCTGAAGGAAAAGCAAGCGTTCCGTCTAAAATTTCTGGATACAAAGTTTCTTCTTCAACTCCGTTTTCGTTTTTAAAAAACTGGAAAAGTCTCATTTTCCACTCTCCTTTATCGTCCTTATCCGCTCCATTAATTTCCGCAACATCACACCAATCTAGAAAAACAGGTGTGTTTATTTTTTGTGTTGGATAGTTATTAATCGCATTTGTTTCCCAATCAAAAGGAATGTATTTTGAATTAGGGACCGAGAGCACTCTTTCGTCATCATCTAAATTGTAATCCTCTTCTGCTAAACCAGCCCAGGCATTCCAAGCAGAGTAGCCTTTTCCTCCCCAATCCAAATCCTCTGGAGATTTTAATTCCGGAGCGAGTGCTGTTGTAAAATTAAAAGTTCCTCCAGAATTACAATCTGTTCCGTCTTTATTACAACAAGTTTGAATTTTTAAACTATAGTCCTGACCACTTTTAAACCAACAAGGATTATGATCTACCCTAAAGTTGTACTCAGAAGACCTATAATTTCCTCCTTCTATATAACTAGGCTGACTATCTACGTTAAGAACTTTGTAAAAATAACCCCGATTCATTTCTTCAGTATCTTTGTCAAAATCCTTTGAAATATAGTCACTGAATTCTACCTTGTCGGTTGGAGTAGGTTCACTAAAAGAATCAACTTTTACATTGTTTAAAGTAAGTTTGTAAGATTGAGCACCTAAAGTACTTAAGTTTTCATAAACTGGAAAATATGACAAATCGGAAACAAATTGAGTTACTGTGGTTTTAGGAGCTAGCCAACTAGCATCTTCATCCCAATCTATTTTTAGAGGCAGCAAGACACTACTTGAAGATTCGCTTGGTTCTATACAGCTATAATTATCTTTCTCTAAATCTTCCGCGGAGCAAGTTTCTGGATATGTTTCCGATTGATCAATTGTTAGTTCTGGATTTTTTGGATAAGTAGGATTATCATAGTACCTTACTTCGCTAACATTATATAAACAATCTCCACTACAAACAAAATAAAATTTGTTCCCGTGTGAAAAATCTCCTGAATCTCCACAATACGACCAACTTCCTTTGGCTTGACTTCCTCCCACACATTTCTGCCAAGGCTCTGCTTTAACTCCGGTCTTAATTATGGCACCACAAGTAGTTGTCATCTCACCTTCTTCGCAAGTAGACTCTTCTCCTTCATCATCGTCACTTGAACAACAAGAACTTTGAGAGGAATGACAAGATTGATAAACTATTTCGCCTCCACAACCTCCATCACACCAATAAGTAGTTGTATTAGAACTGTATGCATAGCAAAAACTTCCCCAGAAAAAGAAACAGAATAAAACGAATAATGATTTGATATAAAAATTCATTATCTAGATTATAACTTAATCTAATATATTTATCAATTTAAAAAATCTCTTAATTTAATCCATTCTTCAAGAGATAATTTTTCTGCCCTAATCCCTAAAGAAAGATTACTTTCCATAAAAGCTTTTTCTAAAACATCTTTTTCTATTTCAAGTGCTTGCAAATTGTTTATCAGTTTCTTTCTTGGAGAAGAAAATCCTGCTTTAATAACCTTGAAAAAAAACTTGTCTATTTCTTCATATTTTTTGCTAGGAATTATTCTAATCAAAGCACTATCTACTTTAGGACTAGGCCAAAAAGAGTTTTTAGAAATGTAAAAACAAACCTTTGGCTTAGCATAATACTTCACTGACATAGAAAGAATGTTCCCTTCGTCTTCACAGATTCTTTTTGCAACTTCTTTTTGCATAACAAGAAACATTTCTTTAGGTTGATTGGAACTTTCAAGCAAATTTCTAATTAAATTAGAAGTTAAGTAATAGGGAATATTAGCAATAATTTTCTTGTCCGAAATATCATTTTTTTTAATATACTTTAAAATATCGTCTTCTATAATTTCCGTATTTTTAAATCCAAAACCTTTTAAAATCTTTGTAAAAAGTGTGTCTTTCTCTATAGCTAGAACACTATCAGAGTACTTATCGAGTTCTTTTGTAATCAATCCTAAGCCAGGTCCTATCTCTAAAATCTTTTCTCCTTTTTTTATTTCCGCACTTTTTATTATCTTATCAATAATGTTTTGGTCAATTAAAAAATTTTGTCCCAAAGTTTTTTTGGGATGAATTTCATACTTTTGTAAAATGTTTTTGATTTCTTCTAAGTTGCTCATATTGTTAAATAAACTATAGCATGGCTAGGGAGATAAAAACAAGCTAAAGACCATTATTTTACTTGACTTTTTTGAATAAAAACTGCTAAAATTAAGTTATTAATTATTATTAAGTAACAAGAATATTAGTACCAAAGACGATTCGCCCTCTTTCAAAAGAGGTAAAAGAATGAAGGGAAAAATATACAAGTTTCTTCACCGAAAAAGGATATTATTTTTATTAGCAACTTTAATTGTTGTTAATTGCACTGTGTTTAATTTAAACAGCAACGAGGTAATTATATCTCCTGAGAGAATTTTTGTTAGTCTGGAACCAGAGATGATGGCCGTTGTTGAGAATATGAATATTGAGAATGGAATTACTCTTTCTTCTGCTAGTTCTACTCTATTTTTCAACAGTGTAAGTTTGGGGTCTATCTTTACTGAGAGCAATGAAGAAAGCCTTAAAAAAGATATTATTTATCATACCGTAAAAGAAGGAGAAACTATCTCAAGTATTGCTGAAAAATATAACATTTCTATCGCAACAATTCTTCTTGCTAATGAAATTAGCAAAAGTACTGTTATTAAACCAAATCAAAAACTAATTATTTTACCAACCGAAGGACTTCTTCATATGGTAGAAAAAGGAGATACCATTTCTTCTTTAGCCAAAAAGTATCAATCAACTTCTGAAGAAATTATTTCCTTTAACGAACTTACTGATTCTAATGATATCTATATCGGAGATATTCTATTTATTCCTAATGGCAAAATGCCTAAAGTAGTAACTCCTTCAACAAATACTCAAGGCGGATATACTAGCATTGCTTCTAATTACTTCATATCTCCAACAATTGGAACAATCACTAATGGACTTCATTATTATAACGCTATTGATATTGCCAATAAAAAAGGAACTCCTATTGTAGCTGCTGCTGCCGGAACTGTTCAAAAAGCAAAATACGCTTGGCCATCAGGTAATTACGTTACTATCTTGCATCCAAATGGAGTCGTTACTTATTACGGACACTTGTCTTATTGGACAGTAGTTCCAGGAGAACAAGTCGCTCAAGGAGAAATAATAGGATATATGGGAAATACAGGTCTTGTTATTTCTCTTGGAGGAGATGGTTCTCACTTACACTTTGATGTAAGAGGAACTACAAACCCACTTGCAAACTATAGAATCGGAGCAAAAGTTTCTTACTAAACAAAAACAGCCTATTAATTAAGGCTGTTTTTTATTTATAAATCGATACACTCGATACATTTTTTAGCTGAAGGGTTTGCTTCAAGCCTTTCTTTAGAAATTGGTTTTTTGCAATTATCGCAGATTCCATATGTTCCTTCTTCTATTTTCTCTAAAGCGTCATTAATGTTCTTCAATCTTATTTCTAAAGCATATTCTTGAGGCAAAAGGTCTGTAAATTCCTCTACTTCGTCAGCAGAATCTTCAGGATCTCGTTCATCAGGATCTATGTCAGGATACTTAGTTTCCCAATTATCTTCACTTCCTTCTTTTTTAGAAGCAAAATTTAAAAGAGTTTTTTCTAAGTCTTCTTTTTCTTTTACTAATCTATTTTTCTGAATATCTATAAAGTCTTGTTCAAACATACTTTTATAAAATTATTAATCTAATTAACGAAGCTATAGCTAAAATAAGGGCGATAAAGATGAGTGCCCAAAAAAGTCTTATCATTATTTTAGAAAATGTTGATGGTTTTTTCATGCAATTTGATTTTCTATTTCTTTAATCCTTTTCTCTAAGTCTTCTTTCTGCGCAGTTAACTTAGTGTAATTTTCCTTTGTCTTCTGCCTTCTTTCTTTAATCTTCTTTATTTCGTCTTCTATCCCCCATCTTTGTTTTTCTAAATCTCTTCTTTGGACTTCTTTCACTCTTCTGTCTTCCTCTATCCTTCTCTTTTCAGGAACTTCTTCTGTTTCCAAACCTTGTTTTTCAAGATTCTTTATTTCTTCTTCAACCGCTCTTTCTAAAGCAACTATTTCTTCAAATTTCTTGCTCGCTAAATCTCTTTCTTCGTTGCTCTTAAATAAATCACTTTTTGTTTCCTCGTGTGAAACGCTTAGCTTACAAATCTTTCCAACTAAAGATTGTTTTTCTTCTAAGAGCAAAATATTGTTTTTTTGTTTTTCAAAATCTTCCTTCTGCTTGTTTAATTGAGATATTTTTTCTTTCAAGTCGTTCGATTTAAGCTCAATTTCTTTTAATTGAAGCTTTACTGACCTAAACTCATCTTCCTTGGCATATCTTTCTTTTTCAATAGAGTCTCTTTCTTTTTCAATCTTCCATCTTTGCTTTTCTATAACTCTTTTATCTTCTTCATTCGAAGCTCTTTCTTTTTCTTCTAGTTCACTCTTTTCCTTATCAATAACAGATTCTTCTTTCCTTAAGTTCTTAATTTCTTCTTTTATCTTTTCTAAGCCCAAAAGAGCTACTTCTATATTTTTTTGAAAAGGAAGAATACTTTTTTCTACTTCAATCTTATTTTTCTCTACTTCTGCGATTTCTTTTTCAATATCTATTATTTTTTCTTCTGCAGTCTTTTCTGCTGGTACTTCCTCTACTTCTTCTACTGGTTCTGGTTTAATCTCTTCTATTGTTGGAGTAGGAGTAATCTCTGCTTCCGTCTTTTTAACTTCTTCTTTTTTTGGAACAAGAACAATCTCTACCTCTTTTTCTTCTTCGGGCAATTTAACTTCTTCCACCGGCTCTGTTTTAATCTCTTCTATTGTTGGAGTAGGAGCAATCTCTGCCTCTATTTTTTCTGCAACAGATTCTTCTTTCAAAGACTTCTCTAATATCTCAAGAGTTTTCTCGGCTGCTTCTTTTTGATTTGTTTTTACCGTTACTTCGTTCTCCTTTTCCTTGTCTTCTGAAACATTGATTTCATTTTTAAGAACATCATCACCTTCTTTCTGAAGCATTGAATCTAAAGAATTGATAAGGGAGGATATTCTTTCTTTTTGCTTTGAGATTGTTTGGTCCTCTTTTTTTTCTATAGGAGCAAACTCTACTTTTTTAAGCTCTGTTTCATTTTTTCCATTAACCAAAAAGGCTTCTTTTTTTTCTGAAGTAGTAGTTTCTTGAAGAATTATTATATCCTTCGCCATAGTTCTAATAGCGGTCCTATCGAATAAAATTTCTCCCGAATCAATTGTTTGGACCTGTGGTCCTGGATGGTTGTCCATTATTTGCTTGTTTTAGTGAAAGGCTTATTTTTCCTTGGTCTCCTAGTGAAATTACTTTTACTTGGATCCTATCTCCTATTTTAACAATATCTGTAACTTTTGCAACTCTTTTGTTGTCTAGTTCAGAAATATGAACCATTCCTTCTTTCCCTGGAAGAATCTCAACGATTGCTCCAAAGTCTAAAATCTTGGTTACTGTTCCAGAGTATATTGTTCCTGGTTTTACTTCTTCTGTTAGCGCTTCGATTGATTTAATGGCTTTTTCCATTCCTTCTTTATTCTTAGAAGTAATGTATACTTTTCCATCTTCTTCGATTTCAATAGTAACGTCACACTCATCAATAATCTTGTTAATTACTTTTCCTTGAGGTCCAATTACATCACCAATTTTTTCTGGATTGATAGAAATCATTTGAACTCTTGGAGCAAAAGGACTCATCTCTTTTCTAGGTTCCGCAATTGCTGTTTTCATAGTTTCAAGAATAGTCATTCTTGCAACTCTTGCTTGTTCTAAACCTTCTTTAAGCATTTGTTCTGTAATTCCATCGAACTTAACATCCATTTGAAGAACACAAACTCCTTTATTGGTTCCTGCAACTTTAAAATCCATATCTCCGTAATGGTCTTCTGGTCCTTGAATGTCTGTTAAAACTTTGTATTTTCTTTGAGCTATTGGCTTGCTTTGGTCTAAATCAACAATAATACCCATGGCAATTCCAGCAACCATATTCTTTATTGGAACTCCTCCGGCCATAAGAGAAAGACATCCAGCACAAGTAGAAGCCATTGAAGAAGAACCGTTAGAAGATAAAATCTCTGAAACTATTCTAATCGTATAAGGGAAAGTATCAAAATCAGGTAAAATTGTCTCTAAAGCTTTTTCTCCTAATCTTCCGTGTCCTATTTCTCTTCTTCCTGGACCTCTTGATGGTTTTGCTTCTCCTACTGAGTAAGGAGGGAAATTATAGAAAAGCATGAATCTCTTTTTGCCAGAGAATTCGACTCCTTCTATTATCTTTTCTTCTCCAGGTCCGCCTAAAGTTAAAACTGACAAAGCTTTTGTTTGTCCTCTAACAAAAACACCAGAACCGTGAACTCTTGGCAAATAATCTATTTCTGCTTCAAGGTGTCTCAATTCATCCAATTTTCTTCCATCTGGCCTTATTCCTTTTTCTAAAACTAAAGAATGAAGAGCTCCTTCGATAGAGTCTTCAAGGAAATTCATTCCCCAATTTACTGATTCTGAATCTGAATATTTTTCTTTTAAGTAAGACTTAACTTCGCTTGATAAAGTATGACTACCAAGCTCTGTTTCAAATCTTTTTCCGAAAGCATCTATAACGTCTTTCTCAACTTCTTCTTTTCTCTCTTTTGTTTTTAAAACTTTCTTTTCTTTTCCAACTTGTTTTTGAATTTCTATTTGAAGATTTAGTAATCTATCAATATAACTACTAGCAAAAGAAACTGCTTTCTCAATAACTTCTTCTTTCTTCTCAAAAAGTTGAGCTTCAAACATGTTAAAGATAACAGAATTATCTTTGTCCTTTAGTCCTGAAACAACAATATCAATTTCTTCTTTTTGTTCGTAATTAGGGAAAGCAATAAACTTATCTTCTGTTCCTCCGATTCTTACTCCAGCAACTGGTCCACTCCAAGGAATATCAGAAATAAGAAGAGCAAGTGAAGAAGCAAAAATACCAATCATGGCTGGCTCTGTTTCTCCGTCCCAAGAAAGAAGAGTAACGTTTATCCCTACTTCCCTTTTCATTTCTTTTGGAAAAAGAGGTCTTAAAGTTCTATCAATTAATCTTGCTATTAGAGCTGACTCATCAGAAGGTCTTCCTTCTCTTCTTGTATATCTTGAACCAAGTATCTTCCCTCCAGCATAAAACTTTTCTTCGTAATTTACGCTTAAGGGGAAATAATCAATTCCTTCTACATCTTCTCCCATTACTACTGTTGCAAAAACAGTGGTCTCTCCAAACTGAACAAAGACAGAGCCATTTGCTCTCTCTGCGAAATCGTTAATAGTAACGGTTAAAGGTTTGTTATCTATCTCTAAATTAAATTTTTTACTTTCCATATTACAATAATTATAAAAAAGGCCTTATATTATAGACCTAGTTTCTTAACGATTTCATTATATTTCTTTTCGTCATTAGACTGTAAATATTTTAGAAGCTTTCTTCTTTTTGAAACCATCTTTAATAATCCTCTTCTTGAATGATTATCGTTTTTATTCTCTTTTAAGTGTCCTAAAAGTCTTTGAATCTCTTCTGTTAAAAGGGCAACCTGAACTTCAGCCGAACCAGTATCTGTTTCGTGAATATTGTATTTCTTTATTATTTGTGTTTTTTCTTCTGATGTTAACATAATTTTATTTCTTTTATTATTTAACTGTGCCCCGTGAGGGACTTGAACCCACGACCTTGAAGTTAAGAGCTTCCTGCTCTGCCAACTGAGCTAACGGGGCTAACTCTAATTTATTGTTTGTTCAAACCAAGTGGTGTTTCCCCCTAGTCCTCCGACAAAACTTATTATTGCGAACTTTGCTATAAAAATGATTAAAATTCCTATTGCAACGGCCAAGATAATGTTTCTTCCTTTCGTGAATTTGCTTGCATCATCTCCTGCGGTAATCATTAGAATTCCTGCCCAAACTATTAAAGCAAAGGCTATACTAAGGATTATGGGTGATAATACTCCTATCACATTGTTAATCAATGTCCAAATACTATCAACATTACAATCAGGTCCTGAGCAAGGAACGAGTCCTGCTGCCTGTGCAAATATTGCAAAGCCAAAAAGAATAGTGAAAATTAAAATAGGAAATATTCCTTTGTTCTTTGATAACATAGACATTACTTAATAATATACTGTAAAAACTGGAATAAATCAAGAGGCGCTAAGGATTTTCTTTAATATTTTGGCTTTGTTATTAAACTTTTAGTAACAATATCCCATGCAACTTATATTTTTTCTAATTTCCATCGCAAATTATTAAAATTATTTACAAACAAAAAATCGGTTTTGAACCGATTCTTAGTTTGAACTTAATTTACCCCGACAGTATTTTTCTTAAAAAATACACTTGAGACGATAACGACTAAAAGCTCTATTAAAGTAAAGAATTTTGTTTTCATTGATAATGTTATATCAAATGAAAAATATATTGCAACCTTTGGAGCCCCTAGCAGGAATCGAACCTACACCACTAGGGCCGAAACCTAGTACTCTATCCGTTAAGCTATAGGGGCATATTTATTTCCTCCTTATTCTTAAAGGAGGAATACCGTCTTGATCAAATATTAATCGATTTTTAATATTTCCTTTCAAAGTTTTTACTGGAGATAATCTTTTTACAATAATGGGAATTAAACAAATTAAGAAAAGAAGGAATAAACCATAATCTTGGATTACATATCCCCAACCCATTCCTAAAAAGTAACCAATAATTGTTCCAATTGAACCTGTCCAAACAAGTGAAGTCAATATCACAGGGATTAAAATTACTATACCAATTAAGTAATTAAAAGCAAGACATGCTCCTAGAATAGTAGCGATTCCTCTTCCTCCTTTAAATCCTAGAAAGGCTGACCAATTGTGGCCTACTACTGCAAAAAATCCAGCAAGGGCTTGAATTTCAAATGCTAATCCCAATTCTTTAGCAATATATACAACGATAAATCCTTTGAAAACATCGAAGAAAAAAGTTAAAAGAGCGGGAATCTTTCCGACGTTAGTAAGAACGTTTGAAGAAGAAGACTTCTTCCATCCCATTTCCATAATATCTTTTTTAGCAAATAATTTTGTAAAAAGATAAGCAAAAGGAATTGCTCCTAAAACATATGAAAATATTAATAGAATAGCTATTGTTAAAAACTCAGTCATTTTTTATTTGTTCTTTAACTCTGTCTATGTGTCTTATCAAAATTAAAGGAGTTGAGAATAACGCCACCCAGAAAAGTAATGGATTTAAGAAAAAGAAAGGAATTAAAGCAAACACTTCTCCAAAAAGTCTTCCTATTATTTGGTCAGAAATTGCTCTTTTGAAAAAGTTTCTCTTTTTATCAACCGGTATAAACAATTCAAAGATTAAAGAAAACGCAATAACTGAACCTAACCAGATTAAAAACATTTTTAAAGTTGGGTCTATAAATAACAATATACCCATAAAGGTTGCGGCTCCTCTTCCTCCGTCAAACTTAATTAAAATAGAATAATTATGTCCTAGAATAACAAAGAAACCAGCTAAGGTTGCAGCAATAATTGGACTTTCTGGCAAAAGTAACATTGCGAGCCAAACAGCTAAAGCTCCTTTAGCCGCATCAATTAGAAAAACTAACAAAAAGCCAAGTACTCCAATGAAAGTTCCTTTTTGTTTGCTAGTTATTCTTAAAGTATTTAAGGCTCCTAGATTTTTAGAACCAGTCTCTCTTGGATCAATTTTATTCACTAGCTTGTTAAAAACAAGCGCTGTAGAAAAAGAACCAATTAAATATGAAACTAATACGATGATTAGATAATTATAAAACATCATTTTCTTTTAAATAATAACAACAAATAATACTGTCTGGTCCAAGATGACAACCAATTATTGGGTTAACATCTTCAATGAATAAAACTTTAACTTTTGGACATTCTTCTAGTAAGCGCTCTTTCAATTCTTGAGCCACAGAAATCATATCAGCATGAGCAATAGTAACCACTGCTTCTTTCTCTTTAATGTCAGCTTTTAATTCTCTAAACACAGAGTCTGCCTTGTTTTTTGCTTTAAATTTAATAGAAGTTACCGCTACCACTCCTTTCTTTAAAGTTAAAACTGGCCTAATTCCGATTTTTTCTAGATTTCTAATTAAGTCTGCTCCTGTATGGCTTAATCTTCCATTTCTTTCAATCCATTTAGGATCTCCTGGGAAACCAACAACTTTAACATGTTTTTTAAACTCTTCTAATCGAGAAACAATCTCTTCTCTCTCTATTCCTTTTTCTGCAAGTTCTACTGCCTTAAGAGTAATCATCCCTTCTGCTCCATCAACACTAAAAGAATCAACAACACTTACCTTGTCTTGTTTTTCTTTTGGAAGAAATTTAATTGCTTGGCTTGCAGAATTAAAAGTTCCTGAAATCCCGGTGCTTATAGTAACACAAACAATTTCTTCGCAAGTTTTAAAAGCTTCTTCAAACGCTTTTTTAAAATCTCCGACTGAAGGTTGAGATGTTTTTGGGGCAACTTCTGTTTGAGCTTCCCTCATTTTTTTAAACAAATCTTTACTTTTAATACTTCCATTTATGTTTTCTTCTGGCCAAATAACCTTTAAATCAACAATCCCTATATTATTTTTTTCAATTATCTCAGAAGAAAGCGTTGCTGCTGAGTCTGTTATAATTTTTATCTTATTCATATATAAAATTTATTAATAATGATCCCGGCCCTGCATGAGCGCCTAAAACAGCATCAAGTAATTTAACGTAAAGAACTTTTACATTCTTCAAAGCTTCTACTTTTTCTTTTAATTTAAAAGCTTCTTTTTCGTTATCTGCATGGACAATAATAACACTAATTTTTTTCTTTGTGTTTTTCGTAAACTTCTTAAATTCTTCAAATAAAGGTTCTGCTAAATCTTTAACATTACTCTTTATGGTCATTGGTTTTAATACTCCTCCTTTTTCTCTTAGCACAATACTTATATTCATCCCTTTCATTTTTTGAAGGGCTACTTGGGCTATTTTAGGAAATCTTCCCCCTCCCTGAACCCATTTTGGATTGTCGTACATAAAAAGAAGAAAGGTATCTTTAATCCGATTGTTAAGATTTTGTAAAACTTCTTTAAGGCTTAGCCCTTTTTCAATATCTTCTTCTGCTTTAATTACCAAAAGCCCTTCTGCGGCTGAAGATTTTTGGCTGTCGAAAATATGTATCTTTTCGGCTTGAGCTCCTAGAAATTTTTTAGCCTGCATCGCTGAGTTATATGCTCCGGAAGCTTTAGAAGAAGTGGCTACGTGAATAATCTCTTCAAAATCATTGAGTTTCTCCTTGAATAGTTTTATATAATCAGCAATTGAAGGTTGAGATGTTTTAACGCTGCTATCTACTTTTTGCTTTTCGGCAGCTCTCATTTTCTCAAACATATTTCCAGGGAAATCTTTTACTTTCTCTAAATCAACTTTAAAGCTTATAATCCCTATGTTGTATTTTTTAACAATTTCCTCGGATAAATCTGAGGCTGTTTCTGTTGTTATTCCTAGTTTTTTCATAATTTTATATATGAAACCATTAATCCTTTGTATCCCATTTTAAGACTCATAACTGGGTCCGCTAAGTTGCTAAAAGAAACTAATACGTTATATTTTTTTAACTCTTCTTTTAATTCCTTGGCTTTGTTTATATTGTCGTTATGAAGAATAACTGCTAAAGATTTTTGATTTTTAACTAAATCCTTCTTTATCTTATTAACAATCTTCTCCGCGCAAACGTCTTTCTTAATAGTTTCTTGTAAATCAAATTTTTCATTTGCTTCAACTAGAACAAATTTGTTTTTCTCCATAATCTTCTTCACTTTTTGATAAGTTTTTTCTGAAGAAATATATGGAGAGTTAATAACTCCAACATTGTTTACTTTTAATTCCTTTAGTTCCTCGACAATAGCTCCTATTCCAAACTGCTCGTTTATCAAATCAATGGCTTTTAAAATAATAATTGATTGCCCTGCTCCGATACTATGAGAATCAACAACTTTCACTCTTTCCTTGTCTGTTCCAAGCAATTCCCTTCCTTCTAGCGCAGAATCATAGGCGTTAAAATATTTATTTGAAGAGGTGATACATAAAACTTGCTTGAAAACTTTTAGTTGTTTCTCAAAAGCTTCTTTGAAAAACTTTGGCTCGATAGAGTTTACTACTGGAAACTGTTTAAAGCCTTCCTCTTTGGCAGTTTTTAATTTCTCAGCAAGAGTTTCTCCTCTTAATTCCTCTATTCCGTTCCAATCAATTTTATATGGAATAGACTCAATCTGATAGTGCTGGATGTTTTTCCCGTTCAAACCAGAAGCTTCATCGATAACAATTCCGATAACATTTTTAGCAATAGATTCTTCTCCTACAACCTCTCTTGCCATGTCCTCTATTCTCATTGTTTCCTCTTCTCCAAAAGTTCGAATAATATCTCTCACAATATATGGATCATCTGTATGAATATGTATTTTAGCCCTAGTATCTACTAAAATAATGTCTAAACAATCCCCTAAATGACTAAGCTTTTCTCTCATTCCTTCCTCAGTTATAGTAATATCTCTCATTAAGGCCACTACCTCAAATCTATTGGTAAGAATCTGAACAAACCTTCTTGTTGCTTCTATTTTTTTCTTTGGTTTTTTAGAGAAAATATCTTCGTTTTCACTAAGAATATCGTAATAGGTTTCTAAAATCATTAAAAAGCCTAATCCTCCAGCATCAACCACTCCTGCTTTTTTAAGTAAAGGCATGTTGTTAGGAGTGTTTAAAAGGGCCTCATTCGCTTTTTTAAGAGCCTTTCCAAAATTATTAACAATATCCTTACTTCTCTCACTTTCCTCTTCCATTTCTATCGCAAAGGCCTCCATAACGTCTAAAATTGTTCCCTTCTTTGGGTCTTGTACAGAATCTTTAGCTCTTTCGTATCCTTTTTTGAAAAGCAAAGAGATTTCAGATGAATTAATTTTTTTAGATTCTTTAATGCCGTCGAAAAAACCAACCATAAATCCAGTGTAAATAATACCCGTGTTACCTTGGGCGGCCATAAGGGATCCTTCAAGAACAGCATCTCCTAATTCTTTGAAGTTGTTAAATGTTTTTGAAGAGATAGAACCTTTAACTCCTTGAAGAGTTCCACTTAAATTACTTCCAGTGTCTTGGTCTGGAACTGGGAAAACATTTATTTTATTTATTTCTTCTTTGTCACGTTCGATTCTTTCACAAGAAAAAAGAATCATCTTTTGCAATTGTTTGTGCGTTAGTTCTTCCATTTTATTTTTTCTTTTTTCCGACTTTCTTTAAATGATTCTTAATTAAGTCCTGGGACCCAAGACCAATCGCAAGTCCGAAAGCAAGAGCGATTGCTGCCACTACTCCAACGAATAAGGTTATTACTAAGTCGGGTACAATTTGAAGTTGGTAAAGAATAGCAAGTGTTGCTAAAACCCAGGTAGTTGAACTAACAAGAGTAGAAAGGTCTCCTGAATATTTAAAACCTACTTCTGGAGAAACAATCTTTTTAGAAAACTCTGCGATGAAGACTGCTATTATAAAAATTAAAGAAGAAATAAAGATGTTAGGATAATATTCAACAATATTTAAGAAAAACTGACTTAAGATACCTAATTCTAATATCTCGCTAGAAATCATAAATGTTATGAGAAGTAAGTAAACCTGAATAATAATACCAAAAGCTTTAGAAGGATTTAGTTTTGCATTATATTTTTCAAAAAAATGATGCCATCCTAAATTCTTAGTTGCTTGGTTTAACCGAAAACCTTCAAGAAATTTTTGTGAAACTTCTCTTACTTTTTGAGAGATGATTATTCCTATAATAAGGATAATCCCTGCCCAAAATATATTAGAAATAATACTAGAAATAACTATGTCTTCCATAATTTAAAATTTACTGCTTACCTTTTAATCTTAACTCACCATTTGGCATTATGCAAGCCTAAAAGGTATCCAAACCTATTAAAAACAGTATGAACAATAAAGGTTTGAATGAAAATAATGGCCCAAATAGATAGGTCTAAATGAATAAATCCTTGCAAAAGAATAAATGTTCCAAAAACATAATTTGTTTGGTCAAAAGGAATAAAAGGAGCTCCTGGCCTTAAATTCAATTGTCTTTTAATAAAAGCAAAAGAAAGATCTCCTAAAACTATTCCTAAAGAAAAAATAAAACCAAAAACAAAAGGGTTCCAATTTAAATAATCAAAATTAATAACTTCGTATAAATGAACACTATTATTCAAAACAAAAAAGAGAGTTATGAGCAAGGTTCCTAAAACAATAGTTCCTATCGCTCCTCTCCAAGTTTTGTGGCTTCCAAAAATTTCTCTATTCCTAAAACTCTTATTATTATCAATTGGAACAGCCAAAGATTCCCAAACCTTAAACCGATTCAATAAAGGAGGTATGGCGTTGGCAATATAGGCTGGGGTAAAAAAATATATTGTCGCTAAAATTGTTGTTAACATAATTATAACTTTAATTCTTTTTCATTATAAAGCCTATAAACGTTCTCTCTATGTGTCCAAAGAATAATTAAGAAAAATACTATTCCTAAAATAAAATAAGTTAAAGAGTGTGTATGAAACCAAAAGGCAAAAGGAATAAAAAAACCTAAAACTAAATTACATAAACTCATTATTTTTGTAGTTTTAAGCGTAATATACCAAATAATCAACAATATAGCTAAATTTATTATTCCTAAAAAAGCCGCAAGAGCAGGAACAAAAGTTGCCACCCCTTTTCCTCCTTTAAAGTTAAGCCACACAGGGAAAATATGTCCCAAAACAGGAACAATAGCAATAATAGCAATCTGCCATTCTATGGTTAAAAAAGTAAAAGCCAAATAAAGAGGAATAGCTGCTTTAAAAGCATCTAAAAGAGCAACTATGATTGCCCATTTAAGTCCTAAAACTCTTGATACGTTAGTAGCTCCAGTGCTTCCGCTTCCCACCTTTTTTATATCTATTTTATGAGACTTGGCTACTAAATATCCAAAAGGAATTGACCCCAATAAATATGACAATAAAACTAGTAAATAAAAAGTCATTAAATATTATATAACATTTTTAAAAATTATTTTCAACGAAGAGCAAGGTTTTTAATATTTTGATTGTATTCTTCTTGAGAGATTAAGTTTTTAGATAATAAAGAGTCTATGCCTGCAACGTATTGCTGTTTTATTTGAGAAGATGATAGGGCGGCTTCATATATACGAACGTCGTCTATCAAGCCATCTGCCAAATAAGACAATCCATTTCCATAAGCATATAATCCTATTCCTACCTTTGCTGTAGAATTATAAATATTATAATCCCAATCCGCAGGAATATCTTGCAAAACCCCGTTCATATACATTTTTCTATAAGGTCTATCAAAAGTTGCTACAACATAATACCATTTATTTATTTCCAATAAATTATTTGAAACTATTTCCGAAAATCC
>CAZJOO010000004.1:0-25900 GCA_964547725.1 uncultured Candidatus Saccharibacteria bacterium | reverse complement strand
TTCTTTCTATCATTTTCTTTATATATCTTCTTTATTTTTTTAAAAGCTTCTTTTAAGGTTTTTTCTAATTCTTCCTCGTAATAACAAGGACTAATCAGCAAGCTTGAAGCTAGTCCTGATGGTTTAACAACAAGAGGAAAACCTACTTTGTCTTTTATGGCCTGCATAGTATCTTTAGAAAGTTCTTTGACTATGTAAAACTTAGGTGTAATCTTCCTATCGTAAGCATTAAATCTTTTTCTCATCATTGTCTTTTGAATAGACCAATCTAAAGATTCAGATGTTGGAGTCTTTAAGTAAGGAACGTTTGGAACTAGCTTAGAGAAAGAATCGATATTTATTTCCCCACGGCAAGTTACACCCAAAAGCTCTGATTGATAAGGAAGAAGGGTTTTTTGAATTTTTATTGGGTCGCTAAAATCACACGAAAGATAGATAACATCTTCTGGATACTTTTTCTCCTCTGCTCCTTCAAGCTCTATTCTTCTAGTATCACGAATAATAGCTAATCTAAATTTTCTATTAAACTTTTTACCATAACTAGCAAGATCCCTTTTCAATACTTCTAAGTCATCTGGTATATCATTCACAAAAAGAATTATATCCTGCTCTTTTTTTATTGGTGTCATACTAAAGATTTATACAATAATTAATAACATTAGGGATTATACTAGAATAAAAATTAATTTCAAGGTTTTTTCCCTTTCAAAACTTAAAAACACCTTAATTATAGAGTGTTTCTAAGTTTTTTAGTAAGATTTATTCTAAAACAAAGTTTGCGTTAATCGTAATCATTATCTCTTTTTCTATAGTTGAAGTGTCATAAGAACCATAGCTTGAAATGTCTGTCGAATTAGGTTGCATTATTTGAACAACTCCCATATCAGCGCTCTTCAAGCTTCCAACTTTATTATCAGTACTTTCAGCAATTGCTTCTGCTCTTTTTTTAGCATCTAAAACTGCTGCTGGCAAAAGATTAACTCTTTCTTCTGGAAGCTTTGTATAATAATACTCCAAAGCATTAGTCTGATAAATTACATCTAATTTAATAAGGTCGCTTGCTTTTTGAGATAAAGTTTTTACCTTTTCCAAATCTGTAGAAGTAATAATAATTTGTTGAGATAAATTGTATTTTGTTTCTCCTCCATCTTCTTTATAAGAATATTGTTCATACATAGAAATTGGAGAAATTTCATACTCACTTTCAGTAATATTGTTATCGCTCAAAAAATTAACAACCTTCTCCTCATCGGCTTCCATCAAAGCATAACCTTCTTTAAGGTCTGAAGCAGATACTATTCTAGTAAAATTTGTTTTTAGTTTAACCAAATCAGAGGTAACTATCTTTGTAGAAGAACCTTTTACAACAAGAGTGTTGTCTAAATTTTGTATTCTAAATAAATTATTAGAATAAATCAACACAGAAATTATCAGAGAAAACGCTAATATTAAAGATGCTATAATGATATGTTTATTTTCCATAATTTTTTATTTTATACTTTACTCTTAAATATATTATATCAAAGAAGATATTTTTCTTCAATGGCTGGGAGGATAATATTTTCTATTTTTCCTTCTAATGATTTTTTAAGAACCCTTCGTTCTTCGTCTTCCCCATGATTGATAAAAACTTTTTTAGCCCTAGTTTTAAGAACCCATTTCTTTAACTTGCTTGAATCTGCGTGAGAAGAAAATGATAAAATTTTTCTAACCCGAGCCTTTATTTCAACTCTCTCATCATCAATAAAAACGTTTTCTCCCATTTCTAGCTTCCTACCCATAGTTCCCTCTGCTTGATATGAATTCAATAAAATAATATTATTTTTATCGCCTCCATAAGTTTTAATGTAAGAAGGCATTCTTCCACCAGAACACATTCCCGAACCAGCCATAATTATTTTAGGAGAAGGACTATTAAAAACTCCTTTTACATCTTTAAATAGTTTAGTTGTTTTAAATCCTTTAAAATCAAAAATGTCATCTCCAGAATTTATTAAAGTGACACATTCTTGATCAAAAAGTTTTTCGTATTTACTATAAATCTCCGTAGCCTTAATAGCCAAAGGACTATCTAAAAAAACATTAATAAAAGGTATTTGTTTTTCTTCTACTAATTTATTAATTTCAAATAATAATTCTTGAGTTCTTTCTATGCTAAAACTCGGTATTAATAGTACAGACTTTTTTTTAATAACTTCATCTATATTATTTTTTAATTCTTTTACGCCCTCTTCTCTTTTTTGATGTATCTTTCCCCCATATGTTGATTCAATTACAACAACGTCTGCTGAGCTTACAAACTCAGTGTCTCTTACTATTGGAGCATTATCATTCCCCAAATCACCAGAGAAAACAATCTTTTTCCCTTCTATAAAAATTTCAAAAATAGCAGACCCTAAAATATGTCCCGCATCTTTCGTCTTAATTACAATATCTCCTATTTTAATTTCATCAGAATAATCAAAAGTTTCAAAAGAATTAATAGCGTTTGAAACATCATTAAAATTAAATAGAGGAATCCTAAAATCTTTTTCGAAAATACGAGCTGAATCTTTCAAAATTATTTCTGCCAAATCTTTTGTTGGCTTTGTTGAAAAGATTTTCCCCCTAAAACCATTTTTAAATAAAAAGGGCAACCTTCCTGAGTGATCAAGATGAGCATGAGTCAACAATACAAAATCTATTTCTTCTGGCTTAAAAGAAAATTTGTGAAAGTTTTTTTCATAAGAACCTAATCCTTGAAACATTCCACAATCAATTAAAAATTTTGCTTTAGAAGATTCTATTAATGTACAAGAGCCTGTAACCTCCCCGCAAGCTCCTAAAAAAGATATGTTCATAATTAAATTATAACAAGTGTTGAAATAAAAGCAATAAAAAGATATATTATAAATATGAAACTATTTATTTTACCATTCGATCATAGATCATCTTTTTTAAAAATATTAGAAAAGCCAAATAAAAAAAAGGTTGAAGAATTAAAACAAATTATTTTTATTGGTTTTCTAAAAGCATATCAAGAATATAAACCGAAGAAAGATTTGGCTATATTGGTTGATGAAAAATATGGAAGTAAGATAATAGAATTTGCTAAAGAAAATAAAATAAAACTTTGTTTGCCAATAGAAAAAAGCGGAAAAGAAGTTTTGGAATTAGAATATAAAGACTTAAAACAAGTTAACAAAATAAAACCCGATTATATAAAAGTGCTTGTTCGCTATAATCCTTTAAATGTAGAAATAAACGAAAAGCAAAGCCTTGTTTTGAAAAAAATTAATGATTTTTGTAAAAAAAATAAATATAAATTAATTTTAGAGTTATTGGTTCCAGCAACTAAAGACGATTTGAAGCTAAGTACAAATTATGATCGCTATTTAAGATTAAGTAGAACTTGTCAGGCCATAGAAGAAATACAAGATAGCGTAAAAGTAGATATTTGGAAGTTGGAAGGATTCAATAAGAAGGGTTGGGAAGAAATAAACAAAGTTATTAAGAATAAAGCTAAGATTATCTTCTTGGGAAGAGGAGAATCAAAACAAAAAGTTAAAAAATGGTTAATCGAAGCTAAAAATAGCAAAAACATTATTGGTTTTGCTATTGGAAGAACTATATTCATGGATCAAATCAAAGAATACAACGAGAATCTAATTGCCGCAGAAGAAGCTTCTTTCAAAATTGCTAAAAATTTTAAATACTTTATAGACCTTTTTAATAAATAACTATTTTCCCATTTATTATTTCCTCGCGAATACTTTCTGAGGAAATGTTAGCTAGCCAATCTAGAGAATCTTTTGTTAGTTCTGGCTGGGCTTTTGTTTCCTTAATTGTAAAAATATTATAAACTTGCTTTCCATCACTAAGTTCAAGACCTATCATTAGCCCTTGCTGAGTTTCTTCTGAAAAATATTGATCAAAAATAAAGTTTCCCAAAGAATAAAAAATTAATTTATTTTTATATTTTTCTACGTTCTGAATAACATGTGGATGCCCTCCTATAATTAAATCTGCACCTGCGTCTATTATTAAATGAGCAAGCTCTGTTTGATAATCAGAAGCAACGTGTTCATACTCGTTACCCCAGTGCATCAAAACAACTAGAAATTCTTTCTCGTGTTCTTCTTTTATTTTCAAAACGTTAGAAACGATTTCTTCATTGCTGCAATTGAAAGGAAAAGTAACATTAACCGCGTAATAAACAATATTATCTTTTTGTACAATATCATCATAAGAACATGTCGCAGGGTCTCCAATATAATCCATGCCCTCGCTTCTTAAATATTCTTTTGTTTCTTTAAGTCCTTCATCTCCCATGTTGGAAGTATGATTGTTGGCAAGAGAAAGAATGCTAAAATTATTATCTTTTAATACTTGAGCTACTTTTTTATCAAAAGAAAAGCTCATTGAATGACTAGAGATAAAAATAGGATTACTAACAATAGGACCTTCTAGATTTCCAACCAACGTTTTAACTGTTAAATACTTTTTTATCTTCTCAAAAGGATAATTAGAACCGTTATTGTTCATTAATAGCTCAACGCCTCGGTCAAACATCATATCACCGACAAAAAGAACTTGCTCTGAAATAGAATCTCCTTTGTTTTTAAAATATAAATTATTTTTTTCAAAAACATACTTTTCTCTTCCACACTTAGAAGAGAAATAATAAACACCATAAAGAGGTAGGTTTGATTCATTTATATTACTTATATTAAAAAATTCTTCATCCCCAAATTCGAATTGCGCCAAAAGAATATTGCCTTCACAGCTCAACCCATCTAAAAAAGTTTCCAAACTTTCCTTATCAGTACTAACCAAAAAAGGAATTACTTGAGAAGAAAAATCTTTTTCTAGAGAATCATGCAATAAAAAATACGAAAAATCTTTTTTGAACTCAATCTCTTCTATATTTGAAAAGATTATTCCCGAATAATCAATTTCTTCTTTAGTTAATATCTCTTGATCTAATTTTGAGAAAAACAAAGAAAAAAATAAAATAAATAAAAAAATTATTTTTTTAGACATATTCTTCCTCTTAAAACTTCTAATTCTTTTTCGTTATTTAACTTAACAATCATAGAAGGACTTTCGAGCGGTTCGCCCCCTTCAATGTAAAAATCTAATTCTTCTTTAAAATATTCCTTAGCCTCAATAATACTTTTTGCTGGCTCAAATCCTTCTTTGTTTACAGAGGTAGCAAAAATAGGACCAACCTCTTTTATTAGAGTAATTAATTCTTCTTTTTTAGGTAACCTAAACGCAATAGAATTAGTTCCCCTATGAAGATGTGGAAATTTTTGGCATGCCAAAACAACACTAACAGTTCCTGGCCAAAATTCTTTTAAAATTTTAACACACTCAGAATTAAGGTTTATTTCAAATATATTCTTAAGATCTTCTATTGAAGAAATCAAAATAATTAAAGGTTTTTTAGGATTTCTTTTCTTGACTCTATAAACTCTTTCAACAACTTCCTCGTCTAAAGCCAAACCAACAATACCATAAATAGTATCAGTTAAAATGACTCCGATTTTCTTTTCCAGTAAAGCTTTTTTCATTAAGCAATTTTAATCCTGAAGAAAAACTGTTTTCTTTCTTCCTTTTACTTGCTTTTTAAGCTCTTTGTATATTCTAGCCTTAGCAATTATTGTTGTTGGTCCGGTAAAGATAAATCCCACCATAAAGAAAATCAACCCAGCAAAATTTAAAAAATCAGAAACCATAGAGAACCAAAATAATTTCCATTGTACTCCCGAAGCCAAAAGATTACTTTTATGCAAAGCTTCTCTAATGCCAACACCTTCTTCATCTAGAATTATCAAAGAAGCGAATTGGTATTTAATCATAAAGATAATACCTGGAACGATTAAAAATACCATTCCGATAAGAACAATAGCCCAATACAATAATGTTGTTAATGTAAATTTAACAAAAAGAGGTAATAGTTCGTTAACTTCTTTTAAATTAATTTTTTCGCTCTGTGTTAATTCAAGGGCTATTTTTAAAATCGCCATAAAAATTACATACGTCACTAAAAAGCTAGAAGCAGAAACGATAAAATCTAAACTTAAGCCAAGAATTCCAGGAATTTGGTAATTATCAAAAAACGAAAACAGGGCTGTTCCTATAAATAAAACTGAAATAAATAAAGCGAAAAACCAAAAATTCTTTAAGGTTCTGCCCATACCAAATCTAATATTTTCACCTATACTAAAATTTTTTTTCATATTTTAACAACCGCATCCCCCGCCACAACTGCCGCAAGAACCTGAACAGCCTTCTGGAGGATTTCTAAAAATCTCTTTTAACTCCTCTTCTGATAAAACAGAAGCTGAAGAAACTATTAAATTATTAACTACTACGAGAGGAAGCTCGTAAATATTTTCCTCGTCTTCTCTAAAAAAAGAAACTTCTATTTCTTTAAACTCTTTAGCCGCATTTTCAGCATTAGCTAAAAGATCTTTTACTTCTTCTTTATTTTTTCCTACTATTAAAACTTGTATCATATTTAAATTATACTAAAACTATTTTAATCGCGCAAGTCTTTTTTGATAACTTATCGCAAATCTATGAGCTTCGTCTCTTAAATTAATAAACAATTTTTTGTTTTCCTCTACAAAAGCAATATTTTCTTTATCATCCAAAGAGGCATAAATGAATTCATCTTTTTTCCTATCCTTTCCTTTTGCAATACCGAAAACAAAAATATCTTTAAATAATTTTTTAGTTAAATTAACCTGAGCCTTCCCTCCATCAACAAGAACAATATCAGGACTCTGCCACTCTGTGTGCTTGAGCCTTCTTTGAAAAACTTCTCTTAAGCAGTCTATGTCACTTTGGTTTTGAACTGTCTTTATTTTAAACTTTTTATACTCGCTTTTTACTGGTCCGTTTAAATCGGAAACAACCATGCTCCCAACCTTAAAACTATTCCCTAGATTAGAAATATCGTACCCTTCTATTCTTTTAATGAGAGACTTTTCTTTAAAAACATCTTCTACAAAGCTTTTGTTAATTAAAGATGCGTCTTGTATCTTTTTAAGTTTTTCTATTTGATATTTTGTTTTATTAGCTTCTTCAAAGAATTGATTCTTAGAAAAAGCCTTCATCTGCTTTTCTAAATTTTTAATCACCATTTTCTTATTCCCATTTAAAAACTGTATAAGTGGCCTAACTACTCTTTCTTTGTATTCTTCTTTGTCTATAAGTCCTATGCAGACACCTAAACACTTCTTAATTTGGTAATCAAAACAAGGTTTTTTTTGATTAGGCTCACATTTAGAAATAAAAAAGAGGGAATGAAGAATCCTTAGCATCTCAGAAGTTTTAATATTGGGAAAAGGTCCAAACATCTTCAAAACAATTGATTTGTCAAAATCTTTAAAGTCATGTTCTCTTATTGTTTTTAATTTAGGAAAGTCTTCTTTGGTTAAATAAAAATAAATCCAACTCTTGTCGTCTTTTCCTATTACGTTGTATTTAGGTTTAAATTTTTTAATGTATTTTGCCTCAAGAATAGCAGCCTCAATAACAGAATCTGTTTCAATCCACTTAATATCTTTCACTTGATTAATCAAAAGCTCAATCGGTCGCATATTCTTTGCTCCAGAAAAATAGCTACTAACTCTACTTTTCAAGGAAGTTGCTTTTCCGACATAAATAAGCTCTTTTTTCTTATTGAAAAAAAGGTAAATTCCCGAATTGTCTGGCAAATTTTTAATCATAAAAAATTCTTTAAATATTTTCCGGTATAAGAAGTAGTACTTTTCCTAGCAAGGTCTTCTGGGGTTCCTACAGCAAGAACCTGGCCCCCTTTGTCTCCTCCTTCAGGACCAAGATCAATAATCCAATCTGCTATTTTAATAAAATCTAAATTGTGCTCTATCACAAGAACTGTATTTCCTTGAGAAACTAATTTTTGAAGTACTTCTATTAGCTTTTTAACATCATCGTAATGAAGACCTGTGGTTGGCTCATCTAATAAATATAAAGTTTTGGTGGTATTTGGTTTGGCAAGTTCTTTACTTAATTTAATTCTTTGAGCTTCTCCACCAGACAACGTTGTCGCTGATTGACCCAATCTTAAATAACCTAAACCAACATCATTTAAAACTTTTAACTTATCGTGAATGTTAGGAATGTCTTTGAAAAACAAAGCCGCGTCTTCAATGGTCATATTTAAAACCTCTGCTATATTTTTCCCCTTATAATGTATTTCAAGAGTTTCTCTATTGAATCTATTTCCCTTACAAACATCACAAACAATTTCTACATTTGGCAAAAAGTGCATTTCGATTTCTAAATAACCCCTTCCTTCACAATGCTCACAGCGTCCTGTCGGCATATTAAAACTAAACCTCCCCGAGCTAAATCCTTTAATCTTAGCTTCTGGTGTTTCTGCAAATAATTCTCTAATATAATCAAAAACTTTTGTATAAGTTGCTGGGTTTGATCTTGGAGTTCTTCCTATCGGAGACTGATCTATTTGAATTATTTTATCAATATATTCTAAATTTCTAATCTCTTTCACTTCTTTATTTGGTTGAGGGATTCTTAGTTTTTTACTAACCGTATAGTTGTAAAGAACTTCATTCATTAGTGTTGATTTTCCTGACCCCGAAACTCCAGTAAAACAAACAAATCTTTGGAGAGGAATTTTAACATCAATATTTTTTAAATTATTAGCATGAGCTCCTTTAATCTCAATCATAGGAACAGCCTTGTCTACAATCCTTCTTACTTTCGGAGTTTCTATTTTTAGCTCTTTTCTTAAATACTTTCCGGTTAAACTTTTACTTGAATTTCCTATTACTTGAATGTCAGTTTTTGTTTTTGTGTTTGAAAGCATATCTTGCAAAGGACCAGAAAAAATAATCTCTCCACCATGCTCTCCAGCAAAAGGACCAAAATCTACAATCCAATCAGAAGCTAAAATAGTGTCTTCGTCGTGTTCTACCACAATAATAGTATTTCCAACGTCACATAAATTCCTCAAAGCTTTTACAAGTTTTTCATTATCTTTTTGATGAAGACCAATAGTTGGTTCGTCTAAAACATAAAGTGCTCCTACTATTTTTGTTCCCATTTGCGAAGCTAATCTAATTCTTTGAGCTTCTCCACCAGACAATGTTCCTGCCCTTCTATTTAAATCTATATAATTTAAACCAACATCAAGTAAAAACTGTAAACGATTTTTAATTTCATTTAAAATAGTCTCTGCAATTTCTCGCTCTTTAGGATTTAATTTAAGATTGTTCACAAAAACTAAAGCTTCCTCAATAGTTAAACTTGTAACATCCCAAATGTTCTTAGAGTTAATTTTTACGCTAAGAGCATTTTTATTAAGTCTTTTACCCTCGCAAACAGAACAAGGCTTATCGGAAAATATTTCCTCAGTCCCCACACCTCTACAATATTCACAATATCCATAAGGCGTATTAAAACTAAATAATCTTGGTTCTATCTCGGGAAAACTAAAACCACACTTAGGGCAAGAATAACTAGTACTAAAAACATGCTCCTCTCCGTCTATTTCCAAATAGCAAAGACCATCTGACATATCAATGGCAGTTTCAACAGCTTCATTTAATCTAAAATCAAAGTCTTTATCAAAGGTAGGATTTAAAAATTTATCTACAACAACTTCGATAGTATGTTTTTTCCCTTTTTCTATTATAATTCTACTTTGCAGACTCTTAATCTTTCCATCAATTCTTACCTCAAGAAAACCAGATTCATAGATATCTTGAATAAGTTGATAGTACTCACCTCTTCTTCCTCTAACAACAGGCGAAAAGATTATAATTTCTTTAGGTGTTTTTTTGTTCAGTATCCTTCCTATATTATCTACAATCTCGTCTAAAGCCATTTTTTCAATGGGGACTTTACATTCTGGGCAGTATGGCCTACCAACCCTAGCAAACAAGACTCTTAAATAATCATATATTTCTGTTATTGTAGCTACCGTAGATCTTGGGTTAGAGTTATGAGCCTTTTGACTAATAGATATTGCTGGAGACAATCCCTCTATTTCATCTACATTTGGTTTTTGCATTCCTCCTAAAAATTGTCTCGCATAAGCAGATAAAGACTCTAAATATCTTCTTTGCCCTTCAGCAAAAATTGTATCAAAAGCCAAACTAGATTTTCCTGATCCAGATAATCCAGTAAAAACTGTCATTTTATCTCTTGGGATTTCAAGAGAAATATTTTTTAAATTGTGCTCTTTAGCTCCTTTGATTGTTATTCTATTGCTTTTCATTTTTTTTACTTTCTTTTTCTAATTCTTTTACTTCGTCCCTAAGAAGAGCTGCTAGTTCAAACTCTAATTTATCAGCTGCTTCTGCCATCTGTCTTTTTTTAGCTTTAATAATTTCTTTAGTACTTCTAGCGTCTCCAAGAAGGTCTAATTTAACAAGACGCTTTTGGTCTTCTCTATTCTTAGAAACACCAAACTGTTCAAAGATATTAGCAATATTCTTAGTTATTGTTTTAGGCGTAATATTATGCTCTTTATTATACTTTAATTGAAGCTCCCTTCTTCTATCCGTTTCAGCAATCGCTTTATTTATTGATTCCGTTCTTATATCAGCGTATAAAATTACTCTCCCATTTTCATTTCTTGCAGCTCTACCAATTGTTTGAATTAAACTAGTTTCATTTCTTAAAAATCCTTCTTTGTCTGCGTCTAAGATAGCCACAAGGGAAACTTCAGGAATGTCCAAACCCTCTCTAATTAAGTTCACCCCAACGATAACATCAATGATTCCCTTTCTTAAATCAGTGATAATATCTACCCTATCTAAAGTTTTAATGTCAGAGTGTAAATACTTTACTTTTATTTTTTTCTCCTCTAAAAAAGAAGTTAAATCTTCGGCCATTCTTTTACTTAAAGTAGTAACTAAAGTTTTTTCTCCTTTTTTAACTTGCGCTTCAACTTCTTTGATTAGGTCGTCAACTTGAGACAAATTATTAACCGAAGAGATGATAGGACGTATATCAATTTTAGGATCAATCAATCCGGTAGGTCTTACTATCTGCTCTGCTATATTTTCACTAGAAGAAATCTCTTCACTAGCTGGTGTCGCTGAAACATAAACAATACTATTAATCCTTTCCTCAAACTCAGAATATGTTAAAGGACGATTATCATAAGCAGATGGTAGCCTAAAACCATTATCAATCAAAGACTTCTTTCTTGCTTTATCTCCGTTATACATAGCTCTTATTTGAGGTAAGGTAACATGAGATTCGTCAACAACAATTAAAAAATCTTTTTCTGATTCTTTAAAATAATCTAAAAGAGTAAAAGGAGGTTCTCCGCTTTTTCTTTTATCAAAATGAGCAGAGTAATTCTCAATTCCCTGACAATATCCAATATTTTCCATCATTTCTAAATCAAAATTCACTCTTCTTTTTAATCTTTCGTGCTCAATTAATTTTCCTTCTTTTTCAAAATACTTTAGTCTTTTTTCAAGTTCTTTTTTAATATTATTAATTGCAGAAAGTCTTTCTTCTTCATTGATTATATAATGTGTGGCTGGAAAAATCTTAACAACATCTAGTTCTTCCACAACCTCTCTGGTTAAAAAATCTAAAGCTTGAATCTTTTCTATTTGCTCAGAAATTACAAACCTATAAATAACCTTTTCGTTAACAGGCATCACTTCAAGAACTTGTCCTCTTAAACGAAAAGTTCCTCTTTTTAAATCCGTAGTTGTTCTTTCAAAATGAATTTCAATTAGCTTCTTGGCAAGCTCTTTGTGTTTTATCTTCTCGCCACGACTAAAAGAAAATATAATTTTCTCATATTCTTTCGGAGAACCTAATCCATAAATCGCTGAGACAGAAGCAACGATAATTACATCATCTCTAGTTAGCAAAGCTTGTGTTGAAGCGTGACGCAATCTATCAATCTCATCATTTATCTGAGCTTCTTTTTCAATGTATGTATCGCTACTAGCTAAATAACTTTCTGGTTGGTAATAATCATAATAACTTACAAAATATTCAACGGCATTGTCAGGAAAAAATTCTCTGAACTCGTTGCATAATTGAGCCGCTAGTGTTTTATTGTGAGAAATTACAAGTGTTGGTTTTTGATATTTTTCTATTAAGTTTGCAATAGTAAAAGTTTTTCCCGAGCCCGTAACTCCTAACAATGTTTGCTTTTTAAATTTCTTTTGTAGTCCAAGATAAAGACTCTGAATTGCTTCAGGTTGATCACCCTTTGGACTCATTTTTGTTTTTAATTTAAAGCTCATAGCAAGAAAAAATTATAACACAGAAACAAATATAAAAAAAGAGGGGCAAGCCCCTCTTCCCGTTCTTCTTTATTTGATTTTGTAAACAATTGTTACATTGGAAGTAATACTATTCTCTCCTGTTTGAATAGAAGGAGAAGATATGCTTGATAATTCAGTCATAGCACCACCCATTAATTTGTATGCATTATCTGAGTATGTAGGAACATATGAATTTTCATAAAAGCTTACCATTTCTGTTAAAGAAACACCCAATTCTTTTCCTAGCTTTTCAGCGTTTTCCTTGGCATTAGCTATGGCTTGTTCTCTAGCTTGTGCTTTTAGAAGTTCATCATCATCAATAATAAATTGAAGACTACTAATATCGTTAGATCCTCGCTCAGTAGCTCCAGCAACAATATCTCCAACGCTATCTAAGTTTCTAATCTTAACGGTCAAACTTTGCTCAACTTCGTAAGAAGCTAAATAACGTTTGTTGTAATCATTTAAATATTCATATCTTGGATTAATATTGTACAAACTTGTTTTTATGTCTTTATCTTCAACACCGCTTTCTTTTAGAAAAGAAATAATGGCATTAATTCTTTCATTGTTTTGATTACTTGCTATTCCCAACTCAATATCTTCTGTAATCACAGTTAAAGTAATTTGCGCAACATCTGGCTTAGCAGTAACTTCTGAGAAACCATTCACAGAAATGGTATTCTGTTCGTCGCTTTCTCCTAAATTAAACATTAAAAATACTAAGAAGATAATTAAAGCTCCGATAAAAACATTTATTAAATTCTTAAAAACCTTGTTGTTAATTAAATTTTCTTTTTCCATATTTTTTAGTTATTATTTATTATTTATATCAAATTCT
Source organism: uncultured Candidatus Saccharibacteria bacterium (assembly GCA_964547725.1). Lineage (GTDB taxonomy): Bacteria > Patescibacteriota > Minisyncoccia > Minisyncoccales > Minisyncoccaceae > JAAZMU01. The sequence continues at coordinate 12,778 of CAZJOO010000004.1, read as the reverse complement.
GTTAAGTCGTCGTATGGTCCATAGATTTCATTACTCAAGTTAACGTAATATTTACCATCTTTAATATATGAAAATCCTAAATCTTCTCCATAAAACTCTACCACTGGTCTTTCAGCATAAGGTCCTTTTGCTTTCCCATTTATATTAACATACCAACTACCATTATATAGAAGTAAAAGTCCCCAATATTTTTCATTGCTAATAATTTGAACTTGCTCGTAAGGGCCATACTCTTTATCGTTTATATAAAGCATCTTTTCTTCCCCACTTTCGTATATTTTTATAATAGTGTCTTTCACAGTTACCTCTTGCTTCAAGACTGGCTCTGTTTCTTCTATCACAATCTTCACGGTTTCCTCAGAGGTCTCTTGCTCTTCTAGGTCAGAAACTGTCTCAGGTTCTTTAATGGTAGGGTCTTGAATAAGAACAGCTTTACAAAGTTTACTATTCTCGCAACTAAAACCTTGTAAAATATCTCTGTGCTCATTATCTATACAAAGATTTTTTCCTTCATTGTCTTTCAATGAAAAACAAAAAGTTTTATTTCCTATGTCAGCATTACTCTTAATGTTGGTGACGTTCAAATCATTTCGCATTTTTTCAACGATATTGCTGATATCGCTATTTTCGTTCATGTATTGATATCCTCCTTGAGTGATATTAATCCCCTCCACTATCCCTTTAATACTTAGCAAGCTAGAAAAAACATCTACTGGCGATTCTTCTCCTTGCCCTATAGGCAAGGGCGATTCATTAACTTTTTTGTTGTTATTAGTAAAAAGCAAACTAATGATAAAGATTATTCCGATTAACGCAACTAAAATAACTGATAAAGCTATGATTACTCTTTTTTCCATATTATTTATATTTATTTATTATTATTTCCGAATTAATTTCTTTTTTTACACAAAAATAACCTTTATCGTGCTGCCAAATATTTCCATAATAATCAACCTCATTCAAAAGATTAGAAGATGAAAAATCTGTACATAGATTATAAGAATCATTACTCATCGGCTCATAAACATATTCTAAATTTGTCACAGGATTAATCATAGAAAAAATATAATTGTCTCCCGAGTCCTTAAGTTCGTTTAAATTTTCAGGAAGTTTTTCCTGTTTATAATAATAATCATCAATTGCATATTTTATGGTATTAAAATTTCCTATTATTTTTTCGTCTAGCTTACGGTTACGAGCCTCCTCAGGAGATTCAACAATTAAAAAAGCAGAAACAAGTCCTCCAATAATTATAATTAGAGAAATAAAAAAGAAAATCTTGTTTAATTTATTATTCTTAAAATCTTCCCTTTTAATATCATAAAAATAAAATCCAAAAATTATAAGAGCTATAAACAAAACCGTTAAAGCTTTTAAAATAAAGTTGATGGTCAAGGCTCCGTCTAAGAAATTATTTAAAATACTTATCAAAGACCCAATCACAACAACACTGGAGACAAAAAGAATAAAATAAGTAAGCCATCTTCTAATCTCAGAATCTTTTTTAAGTTCTCCTATTTTTAGATTAAAATATATTTTATTCATAACAAAATAAAATATAGGAGTGGCTATTAAAAGTCCCGAAATAGCTGATTTTAAACCAGAATTGCTACTATAATAAATAGCTTTAGCAATATCAGGAAAAAAAGTATTAATTAACTCAAATAAAATGTTCCCAAAGGATAAAGCCACTATAAATAGTGTTACCAGTGAAAGCATATAATAAAATGCGTGTTTTGCTGAATTCATACTATAATCTTACCATTATCAAAAAAAAGATTCAAGAAGTGGTCAAATCTTTTTTTCTGTAGAGAAAATTTCCATCTGACATTTTTTACAATCAAACTTTAACAAAAACTTTTGCCCTTTTTCGTTCACCAAATAAAAAGGTTCTTTTAATCCTGATTGTCCGCAAAGACCTAAATAATACTTTAAGCAATGTTTTGTTGTCATTAATCTTTCGCCGTCTTTAATTTCAAAAGCAGGCTCAATCTCAGAAACACCATGTTTAGTATAAAAACTATGAGCTAATTTGTTAGAGACATTACTTTCAGAGGAAAGTTTATCTAAATAGTAGGGCTCGATACTTTCTTTTTTTATTTTCCCCTTTTCCCTCTTGTAATTTTTAGCAATTTCGTTATCTAATTTCTCTACTAAATTTCTCCTTAGATTATTTAAAAGAGAGGATGGGATAAATAATGGTTCTTTATAAAAATCAATCTTTATTTCTTTTAAATAAAAATCTGTATTTCCTAGTTTAGAAAATTGGTTCTTAATGTTTTCTAAAGCTAAATCTTTATTCTCTGCATATTCTTTAGAAAGTTCTAATTCTTCTGAGACAGAATTATTATTAGCCTTAACCGAAATATAGATTCCTTTTTGAGTTTCTTTAAAAACTATCTTAAGACCTATCTTCCTTTGAATTGAACCTTCTCTTCTAATCTGCTTATCAAATTGTAAATCAAAATTTCTGTAAATCTTATCCCCCACTTTCAAATCTTGTTTTTCGTTTAAAAATACTTTTTCTCCATCTATTCTAACAACATTGCTTCCGCTAAGCTCATCAGTTCTATTTAAAAAACAAATTCCATCTCCAGGAACAAAATCCTGTTTCTTTTTAAGAATAAAATAATCATTAGAAGTCTCTTTAACTTCTCCCATAAATTTCCCTAAGGATTTAGGACTGCTTATAGCTAAAATATCATTTTGTCTTCCGTGTCTAAAATAATTAGTAAAAGAACGATTAAATGTTTTTTCTAGATTTGGCTTAATCTCAGAGAAAACCTCTCCTTCAGAACTTTTTTTAAGTCCTTTCTTTTTTAAAATCTCATCAATTTTCTGCCTATAATAATAAGTAACATTAGAAACATAATCAATGTCTTTTAATCTTCCTTCTATCTTAAAAGAAGTTATTCCTGCGTCTATCAATTCTTCTATATCGTTTTCCGAACTTAAATCTTTAAGAGATAATAGATATTTATCTTTAATCAGTACCTTGCCTTCAGAATCAACTAAAGAATAAGGTAAGCGACAAGGTTGAATACATTCTCCCCTGTTTCCACTTTTATTAGCCAAATACTGGCTCATGTAGCATCTTCCACTATAAGAAACACAAAGCGCTCCGTGAATAAAAGCTTCTAATTCTATTTTTGTCTCTTTTTTAATTTCTGCAATTTCTTTCAGACTTAATTCTCTTCCCAGAATCATTCTTTTGAAACCTATTTTTTCAAAAAACTTAATTTGAGAAACATCTACATTATTCATCTGAGTACTACCAATAATAGGAAGGTCATATAAATTAAGTTCTAAAATTCCTACGTCTTGAATAATCAATCCATCAACATCAAAACAATAAAGTTCATCTATTATTTTTTGCATTTCCTTAATTTCTTTGTCATACAAAATGGTATTTAAAACAACATAAACCTTAACGTTAAATTTGTGCGCATAAAGAGCAAGACTCTCTATATCTTTAAGTTCATTTGTGGCATTTGTTCTTGCTCCAAATTTATGAGCTCCAATATAAACAGCATCTGCACCAGCGTTAATGGCAGCTATTCCACATTCTAAGTTTTTCGCAGGTGATAATAATTCAATCATATACCTTCTTATTAACACATTAGAAAAGGAGCTTCAATGCCTATTTTCTTTTTTTATAAATAGATATACAATAATCCTATAAATTATTAATTTAAAAAACATGCCATTTCAAAGTAGTATTTCAAATCTTATTTCCGAAAAAGATTTTAAAGAAATTAAAAAATTTTCGAAGGATAAAAAAACTCCCTTTTTAATAATAAACAAAAAGAAAGTGGAAAAAAAGTATGAAGAGCTTCAGAAAAACTTGCCCTACGCAAAAATTTACTACGCAGTTAAAGCAAATCCAGAAGACGAGGTAATAAAAATTCTAGATAAAAAAGGTTCTAATTTTGATGTTGCTACCATTTTTGAAATGGATCAACTCCTTCGGCTCGGAATCTCTACAGATAGAATGAGTTTCGGAAACACTATAAAAAAAGAAGAAGACATTGCCTATGCTTACAAAAAAGGTATTAGACTGTTTGCCACTGATTCTGAAAGTGATTTAAATAAAATTGCTCGTCAGGCTCCAGAGGCAAAAGTCTTTTTTAGATTGCTCTGTGATGGAAGTGGTGCTGATTGGCCACTCTCTCGAAAATTTGGAGCTTATCCTGATATGATTTTTAGATTAGCTCTTCGAGCAAAAAAATTAAATTTAATTCCCTATGGACTATCTTTTCATGTCGGTTCTCAGCAAAGAGATATTGGACAATGGGACAATGCCATTTCTCAATGTAAATATCTTTTTGATTCTTTGGCTGATGCTGACATTGATTTAAAATTAATTAATATTGGTGGAGGATTTCCTTCAGACTACCTAGAACCCACTCAAGATATTTCCGTATATGCTAAAGAAGTCACTAGATTCTTAAAAGAAGATTTTGGAGACAAGCTTCCAGAGATTATTATTGAGCCAGGAAGATCTCTTGTCGGTGATTCAGGAACAATTGTTTCAGAAATTGTTATGATTTCTTCTAAAAGTACCACCGCTAGCTATGATTGGGTTTATACCGACATCGGAAAATTTGGAGGTTTAATCGAAACAATAAATGAATCTATTAAATATCCTATAATCAGCGAAGGAGCTACTAAAGATAATACCAAAGAAGTTATTTTAGCCGGACCAACTTGCGACAGTATGGATATTTTATACGAAGATTACAGATACAAGCTAAATAAAAATATTAAAGAAGGAGATAGATTATATTTCCTTACTACCGGAGCTTATACTGCAAGTTATAGTTCTGTTTACTTTAATGGTATTCCACCATTAAAAGTATACGTTATTTAATTGCTTTTGAATAAAGTGACTGGGGTTTTTCTTTCCCCGGTCATTTTTATTTCTCCTTCAATTAAAAAACTATAATCTCCATTAATAATTATCTCTACCCCTGGTTCTATAATTAAAGTCACGTTCTTGGGAATAAAAATATTTCCATAAATTATGTAAGGACTATTCTTTAACTCCCAAATAGTATCTTTATCAATAATTCCAGAAACCAAAGTTTTTGTCTCTTTAAAAGCTTCGGGTTCTTCTTCTACAATTTCTTCCTCGTCAATTACTTCTGCCCAAGTCGTTTGGAAATAATCAGTAGAGCTTAATCCTGGGATAGTAATCACCGCTTCTTTATCTAAAACTTCATCTGCTTTTTTAAAAACTTCTACCGCAACATCTACTTGTCCAGGCTTCCCGTTTTTAATTCCGGGAACAATAACGCTTTCAATTGTTTGGTAAACAACCCCATCTGATTTTGATAGTAGTTTTGTATCTTTCTTTAGGGCGATAGCTTCTCCAGAAGGATATAAATTATATATTCTAATTTTAGCATTTACTTTTTCTATTTCTTTATCCTCTGCTAAAGAAGCGCTTGTAATACTGAAATTAATGTCATCTATAGTCTGTGTTAAAAAATCCCTTTCTTGAAAAAGATAGAAACCCGCGGAACAAATCAATATTGGAATAATAATTTTTTTAAATGACATAATATTTACTAAGCGAAAAATAAATTATACTCCATTTTTAAAAAAAAGAAACCTTGCGCAAAGCAAGTAAATACTTTATAATTTAAACATAAATATAAATATAAAAACTATGAAAATCAATTGGAATAAAAAAACTCGTTTTTCAGGAATATTAGCTATAATTCTTTATGTCGGAACTTTTGCTTTCGCCTTTTATTTCGGAGAACAATACGGAAAAGCAAAAGCTGTTCTGTCTCAAACATCTGAAACGCAAGAGGATTCGAACAATATCATTAACGCCACCTTTGTTTGCGATGAAGGAAAAGAAATAGATGCCATCTTTTTTGATAATAAAGTACAACTTTCATTAAGCGACGAAAGAAATTTTGTGCTCCCTCAAAATATTTCGGCTTCAGGGGCACGCTACACTAACGAAACAGAAACTTTCGTTTTTTGGAATAAAGGAGACACTGCTTTTATCCAAGAAAACGATATAACCACTTATGATAACTGTTTGATAAAAATATAATCACCTTTCTCTCTTTAAAGCTAGGTTTTAATTTCCTAGCTTTTTTAATGAAAACTATTGACCACTTTCAAATAATATAGTATTAATATACTATTCCGCTTTAAGGGCGGGTTTAATTTTTTAAAGATACATTATGGAAATAAGAAATATAGCAATTATTGCCCATGTTGATCATGGCAAAACAACATTAACCGATGCTTTGATGCGTCAATGTGGAATGTCAGAAGAAGGTGCCACTATGGATAGCAATGCCTTGGAACAAGAAAGAGGAATTACTATTTATTCTAAGAACACTTCTGTGTATTACAAAGACACAAAAATAAATATCGTAGACACTCCTGGTCACGCTGATTTTGGTTCTGAAGTTGAACGTGTTTTACGTTCTATTGATTCAGTTATCCTTTTAGTAGATGCTCAGGAAGGACCTATGCCTCAAACAAAATCTGTTTTAAAGAAATCACTTGCTCTTGGATTAAAGCCAATAGTAGTTATTAATAAAATAGATAAGCCTGCGGCAAGAATAGAAGAGGTAAAAGAAATGATTTACGAATTATTCCTTGATTTGGGTGCTAATGATGAACAATTAGACTTTACCATTCTTTATGCAATCGCAAGAGAAGGAATGGCTAAAAGAAATATGGAAGACGAATCTACTGATTTAACTCCCCTATTAGATACTGTACTTGAAGAGGTTGCTTTAGCTTCTGATGAAGAAAAACTTAAAAAGCCCTTACTTGCACAATCATTCAATCTTGCCTATGATAATTTTTTAGGACGTTTAGCTATTTGTAGAATATACGAAGGAACTATTAAAGACGGGATGAACGTTATTCTAAAGAATAATAAAAACGAAAACGTAAAAGGAAAGATTTCAAAACTATTTACCTTTGAAGGTATTTCAAGAAAAGAAGTTTCCCAAGCCTATACCGGAGATATTGTGATGATTGCTGGACTTCCTGACATATTCATTGGAGAAACTATTTGTGAAAACGAAGACCAAGAACAACTTCCAACTATTGCTATTGAAGAACCAACAATCTCCTTAAATTTTCTAGTTAACAACTCTCCCTTTGCTGGACGTGAAGGTAAATTTGTTACAAACAGACAATTGAAAGACAGGTTAGAAAAAGAACTTGAAATTAACGTAGGATTAAAAATAGATTTTTCGTCTACTGAATATTACAAAGTTTATGGAAGAGGAGAAATGCATATCGCTATTTTAATTGAAAATATGCGTCGTGAAGGATACGAACTTCAAATCTCTGAACCTACAGTTATTATTAAAGAAGAAGGCGATAAAAAATTCGAACCGTTTGAAGAAGTTACTATTTCTGTTCCAGAAGGAGACTCAGGAGCTATTATTGAAAAACTATCAAAGCGTTCTGGAATAATGACTTCTCTTATCACAGAAAATAAACAAGCTAAAATTATTTTTGAAATACCAACAAGAGGATTGTTAGGATATAAAAATGATTTCATCGTTGACACAAAAGGAGAAGGTATTATGTATTCTCGCGTATTAGGTTTTAGACCTTACGTTGGAAAGATTGAAAAGAATAAAGTTGGCTCAATGATTTCTATGACTACTGGAAAATCTCTTGGTTTTTCTTTATGGAACTTACAAGAAAGAGGCTCTCTTTATATCGAACCAGCAGTACAAGTTTATGAAGGTATGGTTATTGGAAATACATCTAAAGGAATCGATCTTTCCGTTAACCCAACCAAAGGAAAAGAACTATCAAATATGAGATCTTCTGGATCAGACGATGCTATTACCTTAACCCCTCCAATTGATTTAAGTCTTGAGCGAGGAATGAGTATTATGAAAGGTGATGAATACTTAGAAATTACTCCAACAAGTATTAGATTAAGAAAACAATACTTAACCGAAAACGAAAGAGTTAGAGCAGGAAGAAAAGCTAGATAATACTAGCTTTTCTTTTTTTGTGCTATAATACTAACATGATAAAAATAAAAGATCCGGTTAGTGGTTTTTCACATCTCGTGGGAGCCATTCTTTCTATTATTGGCACTTACTTTCTTTTAATTAACGCTAGAAATACTGAAGAAATAGTTTGTTTTTTGGTTTTTGGAATAACCTCTTTCTTTTTATATTCTGCTAGCACAAACTATCACCTATTTGGAAAACCAGCCGCAGAAATAGGCTATTTAAGAAAAATTGACCACGCTTCTATTTATTTCTTAATTGCAGGAACCTTTACTCCTTTTTGTATTTTAACTATAGGAAATCCACTAGGATTGATTATTCTAATTTCTACTTGGGTACTCGCAATTATTGGAGCAAGCGCTATGTTTATTAATTCTTTCTGGGAACACTTTCCAAGATGGGCTGCCACAGGATTATATGTTTTAATGGGGTGGGTTTCTATTTTTATTATCTACCCCATGAGAGTATATCCAATTATTCTTTTTCTGCTCTTACTCGGAGGAATTTTTTATACCATCGGAGCAGTAATTTATGCCATTAAAAAACCAAATCTTTTTAAAGGATTTGGCTTTCATGAACTATTTCACATCTTTGTTCTTCTAGGAACAATTTGTCATTATATTGCTATCTACAATATTCTTTTTATTTAATATTTCTTATTAATAAAGAAGATAAAGAAAGCTCCTGAGATTATAAAGGAAGCTAAGATAACATAAAGAAAAATATAATTATTTTCTCCGAAAGGAATAATAACATTCATTCCAAAAAAACTAGCAACCATTGTTGGGATTGTTAAAAATACAGTAATAGAAGTTAATAATTTTATTGTTTTATTTAAATTATTAGTAAAAATAATTTGATAAGATTCTCTCAAACTCTTAATACTTTTTAAGTTAGTAGAACAAACTCCAACAGACTGCCTGATGCTAATAATCATATCTTCTATTAAATCCTCGTCGTATTTATATATAGGTATGTATTTCCCTGTCTCAATAGCTTCGAAAACTATCTTCATAGGATCTAAGGCTGCAATATAGTCACTTAAGATTTCTTCGTTTTCTATCAATTTTAAAATATCGCTATTAGTGATTCTTTCTAGTTTGTCTTTCTGATATTCCACACTATTGTTAACGTTCTTAACTCTTTTGGTATAATTTTTAGATATATTAAGTAAGATGTTAATTAAAAAAGCGCTTCTTTGCGTTGTTGAGTAATCGAATCCATTTTTTATTAAAGCTTTAATGATTTCTATTTTAGAAATAGAAATAGTAATAATATATTTACTAGTTGTAATGATTGTTAAAGGAGTTGTAGAAATATCTTTATCTCCGTTGAAGAATTGAGCATCACGAATAAACACAATAACAGCATCATTTTTTCTTTCTATACGAGGGAGCTCGTGGACATCCAAAACATCCTCTATATCACTATAGTTTAAATTAGTAATACTCTTAACAAAAAGCAAATCATCAACCGTAGCGTTCTCAATGTTAATCCAAACACCACTTTTAACTTGATCTATTTTTTGCAAAGTTTGACTCTTAATATCTTTGAAAAATATTTCCCTCATGTTGTTATATTATCATATTTTTTTAAAAAAAACAGCCTAAACAAAAAACCACTTGAATGTGGTTTTTTACCTATTTACATAAATGTAATAGCGGTTCCTTTTTTCTGACATCTTCCAGTTCTTCCAATTCTGTGAACGTAGTCTTCATAGGTTGATGGCATATCGTAGTTAATAACGTGAGTAATGTCATCAATATCTAATCCTCTGGCAGCAACATCTGTTGCAACTAATATCTTTATTTTGTTTCCTTTAAAACCGTCTAAAGCTCTTTGTCTCTTTGCCTGAGTCTTGTCTCCGTGAATTGATTCAGCATTGTATCCTTTTATTTTTAAAACTTTAGAAAGTTTTTCTACTCCATGTTTTGTTCTTCCAAAGATAAGAATCTTTTTAAAGTTGTCTTTCTCTAAAAGATCACATAAAGTTCCAATTTTATCGTCAGACCTAATAGTTTGTTGGTCAACGTTTTCTGATGACTCTCTAACTTTTACAGAAACTTTAATAGGAGAAGTTAAAAACTTGTTGCATAATCCTTCTATTTCGTTTGAAAGTGTTGCTGAGAAACATAAAGCTTGTTTATCTCCTGGCATCTTTTCTAGAATAAATCTAATGTCGTTAATAAATCCCATATCAAGCATTCTATCAGCCTCATCTAAAATAACCGTGTTGAATGAAGCTAGATTTAAAGCTTTTCTTTGAATTAAATCCTTTACTCTTCCAGGAGTTCCTATTACAAAATTGTAATTTCTCTTTAAGTCAAAAAATTGTTTTCTAATGCTTGTTCCTCCTATGCAAGAAACTGCATAAAGGTTTAGTCCTTTAGAAAAATCAACAAACTCTTTTTCTATTTGAAGAGCAAGTTCTCTTGTTGGAGTTAAAATTATTGTTCTTTCGTTTTTATTCAAAAGGGTGTGATTAATTTTTGGTATTAAAAAGGCAGCTGTCTTTCCGGTACCAGTATTAGCGATACCTATAACATCTTTTCTTTCCAAAATTAATGGTATTACCTGGTCCTGAATAGGAGTAGGAATATCATAACCTTTTTTGATAATATTGTTTTTAAGTCTTTGGTCAATCTTAAAATCAGCAAATTTATATTTTGAAATATACTCTACGTGCTTTGTTTTATTTGTTGCGCTTTCGGCTATAAATCTTGAAATATCAATCTTACCTCCTGAAAACTTCTTTGTGGCACGAGCAAAATCTCTTCCATTAAACTTTCTTCTCCTTGAGCCAAACTTACTATGTGTTTTAAATGTATTCATATTTTTAAATTAAAAAAACGGGGTCTCTTTTAAATATAGAGATCTCGCCTTCTCAATATCGTTTTTAAATTATATTATATTTAAAATCATTTGTCAATAGTTGCGCTTATTTAACACAACGAAAACCAAGGTGGGAATCTGCATGTGAATTAGAATCGTTTAGATATAAAGAAAAAACCCCACCGTTAGAGGTGCTACCCCAATAACCACCACGCCGAAATCCATGAATTGAGCCAGAAGGATGAGCCGCAGTATTATCTGGAGAAATTTTACCAACTCCATCCTCCCCCAACAAAGCACTATCAAGCGGACCAACTTCTTTGTATGGCAATTTTGAGGTATATGTTATTGAATTAATTTCTACCCATACGCTAGGATAATCAGGAATTTCGGAAGTTAATTTTTTTTCATCAACCCATTCCTGAACATTTCCTGAAAAATAATAAATTTCCTCTCCATTACTTAATTTTAACATAGCTTGACTGTTCGGAATTCCTGTTTCTGGATCAGCTCCGTTATAATCTCCTTCTAATGTATCTCCAACGTTTCCTCTTTTAAGAACACCCAAACCAACAGTTCCTCCGGTCCAGTTACTAGCAACTTGTTCGATATCTCGAGCAAGAGCCATCCACTCAGCATTCGTCATTAAATGAGCTCCGATAGATTCACAGGCGGCTTTAGCGTTAAACTGATTAATCGAAACCCATGGAGCAATTGTTGTTTCAGAAACTGGACAAGGAGCAGCTGTTCCAGCTGCGTTTCTACAATTAGTAGTTCCGTCTGAACTAGCCTCATACTTCATAACACAACGGTTACCAAAAGGAATCCAGCCTGTGTCACAAGTCTTTTGGATAGGTTTTGTTTGAGGGTGTCTAGATTCTTGGATGAGGTAACCTTTGTTGTTTACAGATGGTGTTCTGATACTATAGTTATCTCCGTCAGAGAAGTAGAGGTAACAGTTGTTTGTGGTTAGAGACGTACTACCAGAGACGTAGTTTGGGTGAACGGGAACAGAGGTTAGTCCATAGTATGTTTTGAAAGCAGGGTTACTTACTGAGTCTTCGATGCAAAGACTGCCGACGTAGTAGTTGCTGTTTCCTTCGAAGGATTTAGATAGATTAGAGAGTTCGGCTACTATCTTTGTGTTCTTTGCATCGTTGATGTAGTTAGTTACAGAGATAACTATGACACCAGAGAGAATACCGATGATGACGATGACGACGAGGAGCTCGATTAGAGTGAAAGACTTGATAGTTCTTTTCATGCTGTTTGTGTGTTTATTTATCTTTGATGTATATTATATCAAGGATGAAAATATATTGCAAACTATCTGGCAGTCCAACCACCATCGACATAAAGAATGCTTCCAGTTACATAGTTGCTATCATCAGAAGCTAAGTATAAAGCAGCTTTAGCAATATCTTCCGGCTCTCCAATGCGTCCAAGTGGTGTAGACCCTTCTAAGAATTGTTTTGTTTTCTGGTCTTCTAAAATACCTTTGGTCATTTCTGTAGAAATAAATCCTGGAGCAACTGCGTTAACTCTTATTCCACAAGAAGCAAGTTCCATAGCCGCTGTTCTTGTTATTTGATTTACTCCCCCTTTAGCTGCACAATATGAAATAGCTCCCACGAAACCATTAATTCCTAAAATAGAAGAAGTATTAATTATTAAACCTTTCACATTATTTTCTTTCATGTATTTAGCGGCCGCTCTTACTCCGTAAAAAACACCTGTCAAATTAACATCAATAACCCTTTGCCAATCATCATCACTTAAAACATCTACCGTTCCTAAAGAAGCTGTTCCAGCATTATTAACCATAATATCAAGTCCTCCAAATTCTTCTACCGCTTTTTTGATAAGATTGTTAACTTCTTCTGATTTTGTAACATTACATTTTACAAAAATAGCATTCTCTAATTGAG
>CAZJOO010000003.1:0-27622 GCA_964547725.1 uncultured Candidatus Saccharibacteria bacterium | reverse complement strand
GTAAAATTAGAAACTGGCATCGGGAAACTATTATTAATTCCATAGTTAGAAACACTAGCCACTTCTGAATATATACATTTTGAAAATAAGCACTCGCTATTTTCCTTCGAAGAAAAATTATAAAAAACTAAATCATTACTTCCCGCTTCATCTTTTCCAATATCTAAAGCATTATCGAAAGTCCATTCAGCAACAAGATCAAAAAACAAGTTCTTTTTTATAGTATCTGAAAAAACCTTTCCTTTGGCTAAATTAGCAGAATTTATTGACGAAAAAGTAGAAACTACAATTACGCCAGCAAGAATACCGATGATAACTATAACCACTAGTAATTCGATTAAAGTAAAAGATTTTTCTTTACTAAAAAACTTCATGTGTTGATTATAACTTTTTTAGAAATAAAATTCAAATCTATCTTTTCTTAATTTGTAAGCCCAAAAACCTAATCCTATATAAATAATGAAAACTAAAATAATAGGAAAACTATTTATTGGAAGAATCATAAAAGAAAATCTATCAACTATAAAAAGTACATATTCTAAAATAAGTGAAATTGGAACAAAAAACAAAAAGGATAATCCTGGTAAAATCAAAGAAATTAAAACGCAAACAAATCCTAAAATTAATAAAACAGTTGATATGGGAACAACTAAAATATTTGTAAAAAACGATGAGAGGGAAATATAATGAAAAGTATAAATTAAAAGAGGCAAAACAAATACTTGGGCAGAAAGATTAACCGAGACAAGGTCAATAAAAAATCTGTTTTTAAGAAACTTTAGTTTTTCTGTAAAGAAATTATTAAAAAAGATAATTCCCAAAACTGCTAAAAATGACAATTGAAAACCTAAATCAAAAATTAAAGACAAGGGGTTGAAAAGTAAAATTAAAACTGCAGCAAGAATTAGGCTACGCAAACTATCTGATTGCCTTCCTAAAAGTTCTGCGCACAAAACAAAACACATCATAATAAAAGCTCTTAAGGCAGACGCTGGAAAATCAATCAAAATAACATAAAAAAGTAAAAAAAGAATGGTGAAAATTATTGCCTTCTTCCTTCCTATGCCTAAATAACTCAAGAAGCTAAGCATGATTACGCACAAGATAATAATATGCTGACCAGAAATAGCTACAACGTGACTAATTCCCGTAAAACCTAATTTTTGTTTTAGCTCAGAACTCATATTATCTGTTTCTCCTAAAATAGTGGCATTTAAAATTCCCGCCTTCCTGATAGACAAATTTTCTAAAACAATTTTTTCTGCTTTGTTTTTTAAATCATAAAACAAAGAATAATGTTTCGAAATAATCTTAACTTCAGAATCTAAAACCATCCCGCTTATTCCTTGGTTAGCTAGATACATCTTGTAATCAAAACTATTAATCTTTTCCGGCTCAACCAATTCTCCTTTAATTAAAACTTCATCTCCGTAATTTAAATCTTCTTTTGTAAAAACCAATATACGAGAATTAATTTTTTTTCCATTAACTTCTTTCGTCTCTATAACCGCTTTCTTAGTCTCTAAATCATCTTTTGGATTTTTGGATACCTTCCCTCTAGCTTCTATCTCTGAATTAAAAGAAGCGACGACTTTATTCTCTAAAATATTTTGGAGGCCAAGATTAATATATATAAAACCCAAACAAAAAACAGCAATTAAAAACACGCCCATAAAGACGTGCTTCTTTTTCCATAAAATACCAACAATGGAGACTGAAAAAATTATTAAAAAATAAATTAAAAATAATGAATGAATAAAAGACCCCAAAAAAATACCAAAAATAAAACTGATGCAAATATAAATAAACGCCTTTGCTGGAGTCATTTAAAAAACAAAATTAAAATAAACCCTGATAAAAATCCGCCCACATGTCCTAAATAAGAAACGCTACCACTACCAAAATAAATGAATAAGAGTTGGAGCGAAAACCATAAAAAAATATAAACGAAACTAGAGAAAGTAAAATTAGGAAAAACTTTTAATTTGTTTTTAGGAAATAAAATTAAATAACTTCCTAAAATTCCAGAGATAGCTCCTGAGGCTCCAATTAAAGGAACGTTTAAATTATCTCCTATCAAAAAATAAATTAAAGCTGAACAAACTCCACACAAAAAATAAAATAACAAAAATTTTAAATGTCCTATTCTGTTTTCGATAGCATCTCCGAAAACCCATAAAAACCATACGTTAATTAATAGGTGAAAAATATTCGCGTGCAAAAACATGTGCGTAAAAAGAGTGATTATGCTAAAGTCTCCCGGAATGAATGCATATGAAGATATGAGATTATTTTTGAAAACGAAAAAAAGAACAATATTAATTGAAACTAAAAGTATTGTTATGTAAGGAATTTTTTTTGATGATTTTTTATCAAAAAGAGGAATCATCTTAAATCACAAATTTTAAAGTTTGCTTTTATCTCTTCGATAATCTTTTTAACTTCTTCTTCGCTAAAAGGAGAAACGTCGTCGAGTTCATGACTCAAGAGTTCTTTGTCTTTTCTAAAGGTTTGAAGAAAATACTTTTTTGCTGGAGCAATTTGGAAAGCCATTTTCTTAATATCATCAAGTTCATGAATTGTAGGAATAAGCGTTGTTCTAAACTCATAATCAATCCCGGAAGATTTTATAAGCTCAATAGATTTTTTAATTTTTGAAACATCAACTTTTACTTTAGTGGCCTTTTCGTATTTGTCATAAGGGGCTTTGATGTCCATAGCAATATAGTCAATTGTTTTTTCTTTAATCAATCTTTCTATTGCTTCTGGATTAGAACCATTTGTATCTAACTTAACCTTAAAACCTAAATCTTTAATTTTTTTACAAAAAGAAAATAACTCTTTACTCATAGTAGGTTCTCCTCCACAAATAACGCAAGCATCTAATTGCCCTTGTCTGCTTTTTAAGAAAGAAAAAAAATAATCTTCTTCTACTAACTCAAGAAGATTTAAATCTTCCTCTACTAATTCTCTAGAATAACAGAAAGGACATCTAAAGTTGCAACCCATTAAAAATACTACGCAAGCAATTTCGCCTGGATAATCAAGCAGGGTTGTCTTTTGAAGTCCTCCTATTTTCACAAGTGTAAATTTATTCCTTGTAATCGCTTTGTTTTATCTTAAAGACCTTTCTGTCTTTAAATTCTTGTTGTTTTGCTTCGTTCCACTGAGAAACAGGTCTTAAGTAACCTACAACTCTTGAGTAAACCTCACAAGGTTGCTCAATAGTACATTTTGGACAATTAAAGTGCTTTCCCGAAATATATCCATGAGTCGGACAAATAGAAAATGTTGGAGTTAGGGTAATGAATGGTAAACGATATTTTTCAAAAACTTTTTTAACTAACTTCTTAGTTGTTTCTATGTCAGAAATCTCTTCTCCTAAGAAAATATGTTCTGTGGTTCCTCCTGTATACTTACATTGAATTTCATCTTGAAGGTTAAATTCTTCAAAAATATCGTCAGTATAATTTACTGGCAATTGAGTTGAGTTTGTATAATATGGAATCTTCTTTGTCCCACTAGTAATGATATCTGGATAAACATCTTTATCCTTTTTAGCTAAACGGTAAGCAGTAGATTCTGCTGGAGTTGCTTCTAGATTGTAAAGACTTCCTGTTTCTGTTTGATATTCAACTAAACGCTCTCTCATAAAGTCCATAATATCTAAAGCTGTCTTTTTTCCTTTTTCTGTATTAACTCCTTCTCCTAAGAAATTAATAAGAGCTTCGTGCATACCAATAATTCCAATGGTAGCAAAGTGATTAGCGAAATATTGTCCTTTAGCTTTTTTAACTCCGGCTAGATAATATTTAGAATATGGGTATAATCCTTTGTCAGCATAATTCTCAATAGTCTTTCTTTTTATTTCAAGACTTTCTTTAGCAATATCCATTAATTCTCCCAATTTTTCTAAAAACTCTTTCTTTGTTTTCGAACAATATCCAATTCTAGGAAGATTTAAAGTTACCACACCAATACTTCCAGTCAAAGAACCTGAACCAAATAGTCCACCTCCCCCTCTGTTGTTTAATTGAGTTAAATCTAGTCTTAGTCGACAACACATTGACCTTGAATCGCTAGGACTCATGTCAGAATTGATATAATTTGCAAAGTTATTGATTCCATACTTAGCAGAAGCTTCCCATAACTTATCTAATTCTGGATCCTCCCATGGAAAATCCTTAGTAATATTTATAGTTGGAATTGGAAAAGAAAAAGGTCTTCCACTCTTATCTCCTCTAATCATTGCTGTATAAAAAGCTTTGATAAGCATTTTCATTTCTGGCTCAAACTCTCCGTAAGTTTCTTTCTGAGGCTCTCCTCCGATAAGAACAGGCATGTCCTTGAAGTTATCAGATGGAGTTAAGTCTAAAGTTATGTTTGTAAATGGACACTGGAAACCAACTCTTGTTGGAACCGCCATATTGTATAAAAATTCTTGCAGAGCTTGCTCAACTTGATTGTAATTTAAATTATCATATCTAATAAAAGGAGCAAGTAAAGTATCAAAATTAGAGAAAGAAACTGCTCCAGCTGCTTCTCCTTGAAGAGTATACATAAAGTTAACAATCTGCCCTAAAGCTGACCTAAAATGCTTAGGAGGGCTTGATTCTATTTTTCCTGAAACTCCACCAAATCCTCTTAAAAGTAAATCGTACAAATCCCATCCTACACAATAACAAGCAAGAGTGTCTAAATTATGTAAGTGAAAAAATCCTTTTTCGTTTGCATCTCTCACCTCTTTTGGATAAATCTTATTCAACCAATATTTTTTAACGATATAAGAAACAGCGTAATGGTTCATTCCCTGAAGAGAAAAAGTCATGTTAGAATTTTCACGAACCTCCCAATCTAATTTTTCTAGATAATCATCAACTCTATCAACCGCCTCTTCGCTGACTTTGTCCTGTTCTCTAATTCTCCTTCTTTGCTCTCTGTATAAAATATAAGCTTTCGCTGCCTCCACCTCATCCTCAAGCATAAGCGCTTCTTCCACAATGTCTTGAACTTGCTCAACGGTAGGAACTTCTTCTTCTTTAAATCTAAGATCAATAAGTTGCGTAACCTTATCAGCAATTTTTTGAGATTTCTCTCCGTTTCCTTGTTTGGTTGCTGTTAAAGCTTTCCAAACAGCAATACGAACCTTTTCTGGGTTAAAGCTCTCCTTTGTTTTGTCTCTTTTAAGTACTTTGTTAACCATTTTTGTGTTTCTTAAATTAATTATCTATATTGGCGGATGTTGCTATAATTGTAACTCTAATTTCATCTTTAACTAAGTTATTATCAAAAGATGCTCCAAAAATAATCTTAGTCGAAGGAGATGCTTTTTCTCTAACAAGTGCTGAAACTTGTTTAACTTCTGATAAAGAAAAATTGTTTTCCCCTGATGTTACATTGAACAATATTCCTTCTGCTTTTTGGAGAGGAAAGCGTGTTATTTGTGAGGATAAAGCTATCTTTGTCGCCTCAATAGCCCTATTCTCTCCTTTTGCTTTTCCTACTCCGAAGAAGGCTGACCCTCCTTCTTTTAAAACTCTTTTAATGTCTGAAAAATCTAAATTTAATATTCCTGGATTTAAAATAACGCTCGAAATACTTTCAACTGCCTCCTTTAACAATTCATCACATTGCTCAAAAGCACTTTCCACCGTAGATTCTTTAGAAATGGTTTCAAGAAGCTTATCATTTGGAATCACCACAAGAGTGTCTATATTTTTCTCAATTTCACTTAAAGCATCCATAGCAATCTTTTTTCTCTTCTTTCCTTCAAAAGAAAATGGAAGTGTTACAACACCAATGGTTAAGATATTATTAGCCTTCGCTATTTCTGCAACAACAGCCATTGCTCCAGAGCCTGTTCCTCCACCTAGTCCAGCTGTAATAAAAAGAATGTCTGTGCCGATAATTGCTTGTTCTATATCTGCCCGATTCTCTTCTGCGCTAAGCCTTCCCATCTCTGGATGCATTCCAGCGCCCAAACCTCCAGTTGCCTTTTTTCCTATTCTAATTTTCTTTGTCGATTTCTTTTTCTGCAAATCCTGAATGTCTGTATTTAAAGAAATAAAATCGATATTTGATCCTGTGCTATACAATCTATGGATAGTATTACAACCAGCTCCTCCAACTCCAATAACTTTTATTTTTGTTAAGTTATTCATACAATTAATTAGGCATAAAGTTAGAAATAAAACTACCTATTTTCTTAAAAAACCCATTTTCATCTGGTCTATCTTCATCATCAAAACCATTTACAAGGACAAGTCCACAAACCGTTGTGTTGGAAGGATCTTTTCTTTCAAAGCCAATAAATTTAGAAGTGATTCCGATTTTGCAAGGAAGTCCAAATTCTTTTTTAGCAAATTCTTGAAGTCCTTTTAAATTAGAACCTCCTCCTGTAAGGACAATACCTGCTGGCAGGTTTTTATCTTTTCCTATTTTCTTTAATCTATCTCTAATTAAATCAAATATCTCTGTTAATCTTGGAGCAATTATCTTTCTTAAATCTTTTTCAGTGAAAATTAAACAGTCTTTAGTGTCTTTGGGCTTTTTCTTATTAATGAGAACATCTTCTTCCTCGTCATCAATATCATTTAAAAATGTTTCTAGATTAATTTCTATTTTTTTGTTGCTTAATTCTGTAAGGCCATATTCTAACTTTATTTTTTCCGCAATATCTATTTCTGTCTGCAGTCCAATAGCAATATCGTTTGTAAGATGAGAAGAACCTACTGGAAAAATAGCCAAATCAACAATTTTTCCGTCTTCATAAACAATCATACTTGTAGTTCCAAAACCTATATTAATTACAGCCACTCCTAATTCTTTTTGAGTGTCGTCTAAAAGCGCTGTGGCATCAGCAAAAGGTGTTGGGATAATATCTTCTACATCTACACCACTACTGTTAAGAACGGTTTCTAAAAGCTCTCTGTCGGAAGAAAAACAAGTCAAAATAGAAGCCTCTAGCTCTAACCTAATTCCTTTTAGTCCGAATGGATCGGAAATATCTTTTTCCCCATCCAAACTCCATTCTTTAGGAAAAACCTTAAGAACTTTTTTGTTATTACCTAAAACTACTGTCTTAACATCTTCGAAAACTCTTTCCTTGTCTACTTCTGAAACTTTTCCATTAGCTCCTCCAACAGAAACTGAAGCTTTGTTGCTAAAAAGCTCAAGTCTACTACCAGAAATATTAACAATCACTGAAGGTATTTTGGTGTTATATTTTTCTTCAACCTTATCGAATATCTCTATAATTCTTTTTGTAAGAACCTTATCGTCTTTAATCCTTCCTTTAATAAATCCCACTGTAGGAATTTCTTCAAAAAACTGTACTCTATACATATCACTATTACCATCTTTCAAAACACCTAAAATCTTTATACTTTGAGATCCGATGTCTAAGCCGATAATTGTTGGTTCTTTTGCCATAATGCTAATTATTATTTTTAATTAAAGAAAAATACTCTTCTTGTTTTTGTATCATCTCGCCTTGATCTTTTTCATGATCATAGCCGAGAATGTGTAAAGTGCCGTGGATTAAAACCCTTTTTAATTCATCGTCAAAACTATTTCCGTTCTTACGAACTTCTTCGGGACAAACAATGATTTCTCCTAAAATATTATCGTCGCCTTCAAAAGATAAAACATCGGTTGCGCTATCAATTTCCCTATATTGACTGTTTATTCTTTTGATTTCTTCAGAACTTATAATGGCAACGGACATTTCTTTAGTGTTCTTATTCCCTTCTAGTTCTAAGGTTTTCAAAATAATTAATTCAACCCTTTTAGAATCAATTTTTTCTGAGGTTAAATTATTAATTTCTATCATATGCTTCCATTTTATCAAATCATATTTTTTACGCAAGACTTGATTAAAACAGCAAAATATTTTTAAAAAAAATCTCCCTTTAAGGGAGGTTTTTAAGTGTTAGTTTAATAGTTCTCTAGCAATACTGTTTATTTTTTTCCCATCAGCCAATCCTTTTGTTTTTTGAATCACCTCTTTCATTAAAATTCCTATTCCTTTCATATCTGTTATTTTTTGTTCTTCAATAACTTCTTTCACAATCTTTCTGATTTCTTCTTCTCCCATTTCTTCGGGAAGATATTTTTGAAGAGTTTTTAATTCTAAAGATTCTCCTTCAATTAAATCGTTTCTATCTGCTTTTTTGTACTCCTCAATGGCGTCTTTTCTTTTCTTGGCTTCAGCAAAAATAGCTTCCAAGACTTCTTCTTCGGTAAGTTTTGATTTTAAATCTAGTTCCTCGCTTGAAAAATCTGAAGACAATTTTAATCTTTTGTCTTTTTCTTTATTAACAATCGAAGATAGGAGCATTCGTAAAGAAGAGACCTCGGTAGATCTCTTCTCTTTTTGAAAACTAATTAAATCTTTTTTTATTTGGTCAATAATCATTTACCAAGTTTCTTGTTCTTTAAATATTCTTTTTTCTTCTCCTCTCTGATAATAGCCTTTCTTTTCAAAATATTCTTAGAAATATTTCTTTTTGTGAATTGTCTCTTTCTAGCTTCAACTAAAAGTCCGCTCTTTTTTACGGCTTGCGTAAATCTATATACAAGAGATTGGGATGTTTCTTTCTGTGTTTTTGGTTTAATTAACATAGCTTATTTAATTCTTTTCTTAACTTCTTTTACAATATTTTCTTGCTTAACAATGGACTGTTTGCCCGTAGTCATATCTTTTATAATGACTGTATTATTCAAAGCTTCTTGCTGTCCAATAATTAATACTGTATTTATACCTAATTTATTTGCTTTCGTCAACTGCAATTTCATAGAATCTTTAGAAATTGCTTCAAAAAGGTTAATTTTAGCAGCTCTAAAGTCTTGGATAATCTTAAAAGCTTTTCTTTTGGCTAAATCTCCCACTTGAACAATAAAGATTCCTTCTTTTTTCTTTGGATTAAATTCAATTTCCTTTGCTTTCATTAGAGCAATAACTCTTTCTACTCCCATTGAAAAACCAACGGCAGGAACAATATCTGTTTTTAAAGCTTTCCCAAGAAAATCATATCTTCCTCCTCCTAAAATTGACCCAATAGCTTCTTCTTCGGGACTACCTTCAAAACTAATTTCAAAAACTGTTTTACTGTAATAGTCTAACCCTCTCACT
The DNA here is from genome assembly GCA_964547725.1 of uncultured Candidatus Saccharibacteria bacterium. Lineage (GTDB taxonomy): Bacteria > Patescibacteriota > Minisyncoccia > Minisyncoccales > Minisyncoccaceae > JAAZMU01. The sequence continues at coordinate 18,489 of CAZJOO010000003.1, read as the reverse complement.
AAAAATGGATTCAATTTATATGGAACTTGTACCTCTTCTAAAAACTCAAGCACTTGTTTAAAGTGATTTTTACATTCAGGGCATAAATAATCTAAAATTTGAGGAGCTTCACTTAATACTTGCTGACATTTAGGGTTCTTACAATCAAGCACTCTTAGAATGTTCTTTTCTGCTCTTCTTTTACAGTCAGAGCAAATAGAGTCTTTTTTACTTCTTAAAAAAGAAGATAAGGCCTTTTTGTAATCTTTCCTACATTCTTCACATCCAATCGAATTAATGCTCACAATTGTTTTCTTAAAACCAAGCTCACTTAGCAAGTTATACGCAATAACTATTGTTTCAGCGTCCAATACAGCAGAATCATCACCTATAAACTCAAAGCCTATCTGCCAAAACTGACGATATCTTCCGGCTTGAGGTCTTTCGTATCTAAAGAATGGACCATAATACCATAACTTTACTGGCTGAGGTAATGATTGCATACCATTTTCTAAGTAAGACCTAAAAACAGGAGCTGTTCCTTCTGGACGTAATACTAACAAATCCTTTCCTTTTGTTTTTAAAGAAAACATCTCCTTTTCAACAATATCAGTAGATTCTCCAACCGATCTAATAAAAAGATCTTGATCTTCTAATATTGGAGTATTTATTCTTTGAAAAGCATAAAAATCAGCTATCTTTTGTGCTGCTTCTTTTACCTTGTCGTAAAGCAATTGTTCTCTACCGAAAACATCATGCATTCCCGTTACTGTTTGATATTTTATTTTAGTCATATACTTTTTGGCTAGTTAACTCTTTAGGAGAAAATCTAAATAAAACTTTTCCGTCGATATTCTTTTCTGGAAGAGCTCCCCATTTTCTTGAATCAGAAGAACCATTTCTGTTATCTCCCATAACAAAGTATTCTGTTTCTCCTAAAGTCTGTTCTCCTAAATCATTTAAATAAACCCATTCTTGAATAAGACTATCGCTTAGATATTCTTCCTCGTCTAAAACTAATTCTTCTCCCGAAACCGTTTTTATCGTTATTACTCCATCTTTAATAGATATAGTTTCTCCTGGAAGTCCTATTACCCTTTTAATATATTTAAAATTAGGATTTAATGGATAATCGAAAACAACGACATCTCCCCTTTGAGGCTCTTCTATAAAATTATAAGTAAATTCATCTACAATCAAATAATCACCAGAGTAAAAACTTGGTTCCATCGAAGCACCATTTACAATAAAAGGTTGAAAAATATATGTTCTTATTGGTATCACTATTGCAAGCGCAATAACCACAAGAAGCACTATTTCTAAAACCGAATTTAATATTCCTTTAATTTCCATATTTTAATTGTACACCTAAAAATAATTTTTGGCAACGAAAGATTATTTAGAAGCTAAATTAGAATAATAAGCATAGAGTTCTTTTACTTGAGAAGAGCTTAAGAGTGCGTCAAAAACATTAAACTCATCAATTATTCCATTGAAATGATATCCATTATTGTCGTATTTACCAATAAAAAAAGTATTATTTGTTGTTTTCACACTTCTATATGATGCTGTTCCTATTTGAGAACCATCAATATATAATCGTGCATTACTATTTTCATCATTTACAACTACAAAGTGATGCCAATCACTATTGGGAATACTTGAATTTGTAAAAGGATTTCCCCCGCCATCTCCAGTATTCCAGAGAAGCCCACTACTTATAAAGTAAAAATCTGGACCCGCTGTATAATTATCTGCATTAAAAGAAAAAGACATTCTTCCATTATAAGCACTACTCTTAGCCCAGAAAGAAACTGTTGCTAAGTTGCCAATATTAAAAGTAGGAATTAAAACGTATCCCGTAGACCCATCAAACGATAGACACTTTCCTTTTATGCAATCACTTCCATCTTTTACGATTAAAGTTCCTTTAGACAAACCATCATAATTTCCCCATTCGTCCTCAATGGAAGTATCTGCAGAAAGAACCGTTCCTGCACTTTGAGTTAAATTATCAAAACTCCACTCAGAAACTAGATTCAAAAGAAGTCCATTTCTAACCGTTGAAGAAAATGCCTGACCTTTCGCAAAGTTAGCTTTAGAAATAGAAGAACTTACGGAAACAATAATAATTCCAGCGAGTATTCCAATAATTACGATTACCACCAAAAGCTCTATTAATGTAAATGATTTGTTTTTCATCTTAGAATAATTATATTAAAATTTATTAGATTAAGCAACCTTTTATTTTTATTTTTCCGTATTTTATGTATAATGAAAGTATGATTCTAATAGTAGGGCTAGGAAACCCAGAAGAAAAATACAAAAACACGCCTCACAACGTTGGATTTGAGACAATTGATTTATTTAAGGAAAGATTTGATTTTCCTAGTTTTTCTTTAAATCAAAATGCTCTTATTTCTAAAAAAGATGACGTTATCTTGATGAAGCCTCAAACATACATGAATGAATCTGGAACCTCAGTGAGAGAAATTGTTAACTTCTACAAAATAAAGGAAGAAGACGTTTGGGTTATTCAAGATGAAAATGATATTCAGCTCGGTAAGTTCAAAATAAACAAAGACATTTCTTCTAAAGGACACAATGGAATTAAGTCTATTATTGAAAAGATTGGAACTCAAAACTTTGTAAGATTTAGAATAGGAATTAATAATGAGCAAAAAGAAGATTTGATTAACTATGTTTTAAAATCTTTTCCTAAAAATGAACAAGAAATAATTAATGAAGTAATTAGTGATGTTACTTCAATTATTAACGAAGCCATCGAAGATGGTATAGAAAAAACAATGACAAAATTTAACAAAAAATAATGACAAAATTAATAATAGTAGAAAGTCCAACAAAAGCAAAAACAATAGAAAAGTTTCTAGGCTCTGAATATAAAGTTCTCTCTTCTTATGGACACGTTAGAGATTTACCTAAAGGAGATTTTGGAATTGATATTGAAAAGGATTTTGAACCAAGATATGTTGTTCCTACAAAAGCTAGAAAAAACTTAAACCTTCTAAAAAAAGAAGTTGCTAAAGCAGACGAAGTTATTCTTGCAAGTGATCCTGACCGTGAAGGAGAGGCAATCTCTTGGCATTTAATTAATGCTCTTGAATTAAAAGATTATAAAAGATGTGTCTTTCACGAAATTACAAAAACAGCTATTGAAAATGCTATCAATAATCCTTCTAAACTAAACGAGGATTTAGCAGACGCGCAACAAGCTAGAAGAATTTTAGATAGAATCGTAGGATACAAACTCTCTCCTTTTCTATGGAAAAAAATAGCTAGACACTTATCTGCTGGAAGAGTTCAATCTGTGGCCGTAAAACTTATTTGCGAAAAAGAAGAAGAAATAGAAAAATTTATTCCTGAAGAATATTGGACTCTTTTGGCTTCTTTTCAAAAAGACAAAATAAATTTTGAAGCTTTGCTTGCTAAAATTGATGGCAAAAAAATAGATAAACTTTTCATTAAAAACAAAGAAGAAGCAAGCAAAATAGAAAATGAATTAGCTAACGCAAAATACATTATTTCTAACATAGAAAAAAAAGAAGTTAAAAAATATCCACAAGCCCCTTTTACCACTTCATCACTTCAACAAGAATCTTACAAAAAATTAAGACTTTCTTCTAAAATGACAATGAGTCTTGCTCAACAGTTATATGAAAGAGGTTATATCACCTATCACAGAACAGACTCTTTAAACATTTCTACTGAAGCTTTAGAAAAAGCAGCTCAAATAATTAAAACTAAGTTCGGAGAAAAATATTACGAAAGAAGAGTTTTTAAAACAAAGGGAAGAGCTCAAGAAGCTCATGAAGCAATAAGACCAACAATGGTAGATGGTTTAAAATTAGATGAGAAGCAAGAAAAGCTATATAATTTAATATATAAAAGATTTATCGCCAGCCAAATGTCTTCTGCAATTTTCAATTCAGAAAAAATAGAAATCTCTGCCAATAAATATATTTTTGAAACTCATGGCTCCACTATTAAATTTGATGGTTTCTTAAAAATGTACGAGATGAAAATAGAGGAAAAAGAACTTCCACCATTAGAGGAAAAAGAAATCTTAGATTTGAAAGAATTAAAAAAGGACCAACATTTTACAATGCCTCCTGCTAGATTTAATGAAGCCTCTTTAATCAAAAAATTAGAAGAATTTGAAATAGGAAGACCTTCTACTTACGCTACTATTATTTCCACAATTCAAGATAGAAATTATGTCACTAAGAATGATGATAAAAAGTTTATTCCAACAGAGATAGGAAAAGCAGTAAATGACATGCTTGAAAATCATTTTAAAGATATCGTCGATTACAAGTTCACTGCTGATATGGAAAAAGAATTAGACGATGTTTCTGAAGGAAAAGAAAACTGGAGAGAAGTCGTTAAAAAGTTCTATCTCCCCTTTAATGAAAATCTAGAGAAAAAATATAATGAAGTTGAAATGCAAAAACCAAAAGACGAAATAACAGACAAACTTTGTCCTAAATGCCAAAAACCTTTAGCGATAAAAATGGGAAGATTTGGAAAGTTCTTAGCCTGCACTGGATATCCAGAATGCAAGCACACAGAACCACTCGAGAATAAAAATGTTAATCTAAATATCCCTTGTCCAAAATGTGGACTTGGAGAAATAATGCAAAAGAAAACAAAGAAAGGAAAAGTATTCTATTCTTGTTCAAAATGGCCAGATTGCGATTTTGCTCTCTGGGACAAACCAACTGGAGAAAAATGTAAAATATGTAATTCGCTTATGGTTGAGAAAGGGAAAAAAGTTGTCTGCTCAAACAAAGAGTGTTCAAAGACTCTTTAAATATTCGTCCATCTCTCCTTCTGATTTGAAATTAATAACAACTTGGTAATTCTTGTTGTTATTTTTTACTTTAATATCTTTATACTTAAAAACCTCTCTAAACTTATTCTCAAATTCTTCTAAATAAGCAGTGTCTTTTAGGCTTAATTCTTTTTTGGGATTTTTTAAATTTCTGATTTCTTGTTCTAGTCTTCTAACAGACCATTTTTCTTCTAGAATGCCTTTTAACATTTTATTCTGGTCCTCTTCGTTATCTAACGAAAGCAAATCTTTAGCATGTCCTTCTGAAATTTGTTCGTTTCTTAAAGCTTGTTTAATGTTTAGAGGAAGGTTTAGCAAACGAAGGCTGTTTGATATTGATTCTCTACTTTTTCCCGCCATTTCTCCTATCTCTCTTTCAAGCATTCCAAACTCTTCCTTGAGGCGCATATAAGCTTCTGCTTTTTCCATTGGATTTAAATTCTTTCTTTGAACATTTTCAATCAAAGCTATTTCTAGTTTTTCTTGAGTCGAAGGATCTCTAATAATTACAGGAACTTTATCAAAATTAATTTTTTGACAAGCTCTTAGTCTTCTCTCTCCGGCGATAAGTTCATATTCTGTCCTAATTCCTTCGCTAGTCTGTTTTTCAATTCTAGTAACAACAAGAGGTTGTAAAACTCCATACTTTTTAATAGATTCTGACAAGCTAGTAATTTCTTCTTCGTTAAAAAGAGATCTTGGCTGATAAGGATTTTGTTTTATCTTGTTTGTCTCAACCCAAAAGATACTTTCCTTTGTTGAAGGGTTGTCATCATAACTTTGTCTTCCTTTTTTTGGTATTAAAGATTCTAAACCTTTGCTCATAATTTTTTAATAAATTCTTCTGCAAGTTCCCTGAAAGCATTAACCGCTTTCGAAGTAGGAGCATGCCTTAACACTGTTCTTCCATATCTTGGAGATTCTGCAAGAGCAGTTGCTCTTGGAATCACTGCATCAAAAACATAATTTTGAAAATTTCTTCTTAATTCTTTTTCGACATCCCTACTTACTTTATTTCTTCTCGTATACATCGTTATCACTGCTCCAACCACATTAAGATTCCTTTCTAGGTTTTCATTGATTAGTTTAACGTTAGATAAAAGTTGTCCCAATCCTTCAATAGCTAAATACTCTGCTTGTACCGGAATTAAAACATCGTCTGCTGCAACAAGAGCATTTAAAGTTGGAAGTCCTAAAGATGGAGGACAGTCAATAAAAACTAAATCATAATTATCTTTGACAGAATCAATTACTTTTTTAAGTCTATATTCTCTATCTTTCATATTTACCAAATCAATCGAAGCTCCAGCAAGCTCATGTGATGTTGGTAAAACATCATAACCTAAAAAAACAGTTCTCTTAATCGCTTCTTGTGGATGAATTTCTCCTAATATTGCTTCGTAGACTGATTTTTTAAGAGAGTTAGGATCTATTCCAAGAGAAAAGGTTGCATTTGCTTGAGGATCAAAGTCTACTAAAAGAACACGCTTACCATAAGCAGTTAAAAATACTGGAAGATTTACGGATATTGAAGTCTTCCCAACACCCCCTTTTTGATTTGCAACTGCAATTACTCTTGTCATTAATATGATTATATCACAAAATTTATTACTTTGGAATATATATAAAAAACTTAATTATCGAAAATTAGATTATATCTTTTTCTACTTTTTCTTGAGGGAGAGTTGTTTTTTCTGGCCATATTTTTCTACCAGGATAAACAATAGTACTAATTCCCGTCTTTACATTGTCACCAATAATGGTTCCAAATTTAGTTCTTTTTGTATCAATTAAAATTTCTTTGACCGAACTTTTAATCGTTCCTCCGTCGTGTCTTAAATTGGCTGTGATAAAGCCTGCGCCTAAGTTAACATTCGAACCAATGATAGAATCTCCAACATATGATAAATGGTTTATGTTTGTATTGAAACCGATAAGAGAATTTTTTATTTCAACTGATGCCCCAATAGAACAATTATCTTCAATGATAGTAAAAGGCCTTAAGTATGCATTAGGACCAATTTTACAATTATTTCCTATGTAAACAGGCCCTTCTATATAAGTTCCACTCTTAACTATTGTATTTTTTCCTACGTGTAAATTATCTTTTACTGTTACTCCTTTTTCTATTTTTCCTTCTTTTTTAAATTTAAAGTTTTGAAATAATACTTGTGTCATGTTAAACAAATCCCAAGGATAAGAAACAGGAATCCAAGAACTAGCTTCTATATAATTCAAACTATTTAAAGCTATTAACTTTTTAACATAATCTGTAATTTCATATTCTCCTCTTTCTGATTTTTCTATGGGTTCACCAAAAATAGATTTTGGAAAACAATAAAGACCGATATTAGCTAAATCACTTTTGGGATTTTGGGGCTTCTCTTCTATCTCAACAACCTTTTCATTTTCAATAGTTAAAATCCCAAAATTGCTAGGATTAAGAACTTTTTTAACAGCTATAGAAGGACATCTTTTAACTAATTTTTTAATATCTTTATGGCTATAGAGATCGTCTCCATTCATGATAATAACCCTTTCATCGTTTATGTGTGAAATAGCTAATTTGGCAGAATTACCTGTTCCCGCAATTTCGTTGTCAGTGATATAAGTTATTTTTATTCCCTGATAACTATCCCCTAAAGATTCTTTTATCTTGTCTCCTAAATATCCAACGACAATAAAAACTTCGTCCACAATTCCTTTGAGGCTTTCAAGATTGTGCTCTAAGATAGATTTTCCAAATAGTCTAGTTAAAGGTTTTGGTGTTGTTTTTGATAAAGGTAAAAACCTAATTCCATTTCCAGATGCTAGAATAATAGCTTTCATATTAATTTAATTAACTGATTAACAAGTTTCCTAGAATCATGAACTGATTCTAAATCTAATCCTATGTGCTTTGAATCATTATACTGATTAAATCCAACTAAATCAATTCCTTTGGTATTGTTAAAAATAACATAGTCTAATTTTTTGCCTAAATATTTTTCTATTTCTTTTTCGAAATCATCAACGACAAAATCTGTTGTTTCTCCTTTTTTATTTTTTGAATTACAAATATAAATAACTTTAGCTTTACTTTCTTGTATTGATTCTGGGATTCCAGAAACAAGTAAGATTTGTATAAGGGAAGAATATAAATCTCCTGGCCCAATAATAATAGCGTCTGCTTCTTTAATCTTTTCAGAAGCTTGTTTAAAAACCTCAACTTTGTTTGTTAAAAATACTTTTTTAATCTTTGAGTTGTGTTTAGGAATATCAATATTTGTTTCGCCTTTTATTGTTTCACCGTTTTCAAGCTCGGCACACAAATCAGCTTTTTGAAGTGTTGCTGGAAAAACATCAAACTTTGTTTTAAAAAATTCATTTAAAAATTTAACTGGATTTTCTTCTTTTAAAAGTATGGAAGCAATAACTAAATTGCCAAGATTGTGTCCTTTTAAATCTCCTTCTAAAAATCTATAAGTAAAAACTTCCTTGGTTTTTTCATCCAAGGTAGATAGTTCCAGTAAAGATCTTCTCAAGTCTCCTACCGCAATAATATTTAAATCGTCTCTTAGTTTTCCTGAAGATCCGCCAGAATCTAAAACAGCAGAGATTACAGAAAGTTCAATCTCTTTGTTTTTTAATTCTTTTAAAACCACATTAGGCATGGCATTCCCTCCGCCTAGGCAAACTAATTTTTTCATATAAGCTCTTCTAAAACTTGCTCTACTGTTTCTTCTTTTTTATTTATCAAAGCTCTTTCGCAAAAAGATTCTTTAGAGACTTCATAAAAAACTCCAAGGGGAATCTTTTCTCCACTTTCTTCATAATTCCACTCTCTAATTTTCTTCAAAGCTTCTTCCCTTGATTCCAACTTATCATCTTTTAAAACATATGTTGCCTTGTTGTAAAACTCGGTTGTGTTTAGAAAAGAAACACATGGCTCTATAACTTCTACAATAGAAAATCCTTTATGAGCAATGGCTCTTTTTATAGTCTCTTCTAACTGTTTTATATTTCCACTATAACTTCTTGCAATAAAAGTTGCATTGGAAGCTAACATTAATTCAAGTGGATTAAGCGGACTCTCTGGAGCTCCCATTGGAGTTGATTTTCCTTTAAATCCTTCTATTGAAGCTGCTGTAAACTGTCCTGTGGTCAAAGCAAACAATCTGTTGTTATGCAAGATAACTGTAATGTCCGCGTTTCTTTTAGCAGCATGAATTAAGTGACTGATACCTTCATCTAAAGAATCTCCGTCTCCAGAAAAAGCAATTACTTTCATTTCTGGGTTAGCTAGTTTAATTCCTTCGGCGGCAGGAATCCCTCTTCCGTGCAAAGAATAGAAAGAATTAACATTAATATAATCTACTATTTTGGCATGACATCCAATTCCTGAAACAATAGCTATCTTGTTTAAGTCTTCGTTTAAAATTGCGTTCTTAAAGGCAACCAAGATTCCGAAATTACCACAACCTGGACACCATGTATTTTTGTAATTTGTATCTAATTTGTTCATAGTATTTCTTTTAATAAATCTTCTATTTCCCCTTTCTGAAGCGCTCTTGAAGAATACTTTAAAATTAACTCATTGGCTTCAATTCCGTTCTTGCTTAAAAGAGAAGCTAATTGACCCAAAGCATTTTGCTCAACACAAATAACATTTGTAGCATCTTCTCCTATTGCCTCAGTAACTTGAATAATTGGAAAAGGCTCCATGACAATAATCTGCACAACTTTCAAATCAAAATTCTCAGCTGCTTCAATTGCAGGGCTAGTGCTTGATCCAAAGGTAACTAAAATATTTTTTGAATCTTCTTTTCCAAAGATTTTAATTGCGTCTTCCATATTATCAACTTCTTCTTGCATTGACTCAAACTTTCTTAATCTCTTCTCTTGCATTGCGGTAATATCTTCCTCAGACTCCTCTGCTGTTAAACCGCTCTGATCGTGTTCGTAACTAGTAGTCTTAACCACAACACCATGTCCCGGAAAAGCTAAAGGAGATATTCCGTCATCAGTAATCTCATATCTTCTATACTCTCCTTCTTGGTTCCATAAAGAATTATTTTCTTGTTCTATCTTTGTATTTATTTCTAAATTAAAAGTGCTTTCTGAAATTTCTTTATCAATTAAAAGAACAGCTGGCGTTTGATACTTCCAGGCAAGATTTAAAATTCTTCCACCCCATTCATAACACTCACTAGCATTACTTGGAGCAATAGTGAACTTAACAATATCTCCATGTCCTGCATTTAAAACAAAATTTAAATCTGATTGTCCTGAATAAGTTGGAACTCCGGTTGCTGGACCTGTCCTTTGACTATTAACAATAACAACTGGGATTTCTGCAATGGTTGCAAAACTAATTCCCTCTGTCATTAAAGCAAAGCCTCCTCCAGAAGTTCCTACCATTGCTCTCTTCCCGGCATAAGCAGAACCTAAAGCAGCAATAATAACTGAGATTTCATTTTCAAGCTGAATTGTTTCTACTCCTAATTTGTGTTCTGCTAAAAAATGTAAAATTGAAGTTGCTGGAGTCATAGGGTAAGCATAATACATATCAAGTCCTGCTTTCGTAGCTCCTAAAGCCAACGCTTCATTTCCCGTAATCAAAGGAAGTATTTTATTATCTATTTTTTCTGTTTTTGTTTTTTCTTCCACTTCAAGGTAAACTCTTTCAGCTATTTTTAAATTAATATCTAATCCTTTTTTAAATTCTTTTTGAAAAACATTTTTTAATAAATCAAAATCTATACCTATTGTTTTCGCAAAAGCAGAAATCATGACAGTGTTCGCCATAATTGAAGAGCCACCTTCCTCTTTAGCAATAACCTCACTACTTATTCCTAATCCTTTATTAAAAACAACTTTATCAGAATTGAAAATAACAACACCAGACTCTTTCAAATCTTTTAAGTGTTTATCAACAGTTAATTGGTCTAGGGCAATAATATAATCCACTTGCTCACTTTGTCCTTCCACTTTTTTATCCGACACTCTAATTTTAGAAAAAGAATGTCCTCCTCTTATGAGTGATTGATAATCATCATAAATAAAAATCCTATAGCCTAAGCTATTTAAAATTTTTGCAATAACAAGTCCGGCTTTTCTAGAACCTTGACCTGCTTGCCCTCCTACTAGAATCGTAAAATCTTTCATGGTTTTAATAATTACTTATCTTACCCCTATTGTAATTAGAAAAAAATAAAAAAGCAACTAGTGCTTTCTTATTCTTTTCCATGCTCAACATAATTACCATCCATTTTTTTATAAAGCATCTTTTTTAGATTTACCCACCAGTCTGTAAATCTAGTTTCTTTCATCTTTCTAATTATTTCTTTTGCAGAATCAGTTTCTAGCGCTTTTTCAACATTTAAAATCCAATCCATAGCAAGAGTATTTCCCAAATCATAATATTCCTTTGCTGAGAAAGCGGCCTCAAGCCAATCAGCATCTTTAGCAATCACCCCCTCCTTAGTCTTTCTATTCTCAAACTCATCATAATATTTTAAAAGAGTTTCTGCCATCTCTTTTGGCAATCTTTCTGCTTGTTCTGTAAAAGCTTTTTGCTCTGCGTCCTTACTATCAATATACCTAGAAGCTACTTTATGTAAATCACCAATTCTCACTTCGCCATTGTCGTGAAAAATTAACATACTAGCTACTTTTTCAGGACTTAAATTTAAACCATGTTTTTCATTTTCAAGCACGGTTAAGATATATCCTATTTGAGCCGCACGCAAAGCATGCTCTGCAACTGAACCTAAATTATCCACTCCGATTAATTTAAATCCATTATGTTTTTCTCTTTTTAAAACCCCTACTTCAAAAATGTAATTTACTATATTTTTCATATTATTTTAATCCCAACTTTGTCTTCCGTCCCCATTAATATTAATCTCTGGCCCTAAAAACTTTGGCAAAGAATCAAAGTTAATGTCTAAAAAAGCTTTAACTCTTGCAAAAAATTCTCTAAAATTATTTTTTATTTCATCAATATATTTATGTAAATCTGCACTAAAACCTTCTGCCTCTATTCCTAAATTAGAAGCAATGTATAAGGCTCTCCCCAAATGAAAGTTTTGAGAAACAATTATTAACTTCTTTATTCCAAAAACTTCTTTTGCTCTATATAAGCTATCATAAGTATCAAACCCTGCATGGTCTAGAAAAATATCCTCTTCCAAAACCTCGTTTGCTAACAAATATTCTTTTGCCGTATTTACTTCATCATAATTTAAAGAACCATGATCTCCACTAACTAAAATCTTTTCTATTTTTTTATTATTATATAATATTAAAGCTGCATCAAGTCTATCTTTATAAATATCACTTAAGTGTTTTCCGTAAACACTTGCTCCCAAAACTAATCCCGCTTCTGCGTTATTTATTTCATCTAAATCTTTTATCTCTTTAGAATAATCTACTATCAATATATTTATTCCTAAAAAAATTAAAAAGAAAATTGTTAAAAAGTAAACTATATATTTCATTATTCTACAGTTACACTCTTAGCTAAATTTCTAGGTTTATCGATATCACGTTCAAGCTCAAGAGCTAGATAATAAGCAAATAAATGAAGAGGCATTGCTGACAATATTGGACTTAGACACTCTAATGTTTTTGGAATGTAAATAACATCATCTACTATTTCCTTTATTCTTTCATCTCCTTCCGTAGCAATAGCAATAATTTTTCCATTTCTTGCTTTTACTTCTTCAATATTAGAAATCATTTTATCGTAAACAGAATCCTTAAGACAAATAGCAAGAGTAGGATGCTTCTCGTCTATAAGGGCAAGTGGTCCGTGTTTTAGTTCTCCTCCAGTAGTTCCTTCTGCGTGAACATAAGAAACTTCTTTTAATTTTAATGCTCCTTCTAAGGCAATTGGGTAATTAAACTTTCTACCAATAAACCAAAAGTTTTCAAACCTAGAATATTTCTTAGCTATCTCCTGTATTTGAGTACTTTTTTCCAAAATCAAATCTCCTTTTTGAGATAAGTTTTTTAATTCTAAAATAATTTCCTTTGCTTTTCCTGAACTCAAACTTCTTTGCCTTCCCAAAAAGACAGAAATCATTGCAAGAACTGTTAATTGACCTATGAATGCCTTGGTTGAAGCAACAGCGACTTCTCTCCCACATCTAGTATAAACCCCTCCTTCGGTTTCTCTAGTTTGAGTAGAACCAATAACATTAGTTACCCCTAAGGATAATACTCCAGCTTCTTTCATTTTTTTAAGACTAGCTAGGTTATCAGCTGTTTCCCCTGATTGAGAAACAAAAATAGCTGCTTGATCCGAACCGAGTCTAACGTTTCTATAACGTATCTCTGACCCCATTTGTGCTTCTGCATCTATACCAGCGATTTCCTCAATCATATATTCTCCTGTCTTAGCTGCATAATATCCTGTCCCGCATCCAATCAAATGTATCTTACTCGCTCTTTTTAATCTCTCTTTTGATGTTTCTAGTCCTCCAAGCTTAACATCGTCTTCTAGTAGTCTTCCTTGTATGGCACTCTCAATCACCCGGGGCTCTTCCATTATCTCTTTGAGCATAAAATGTTCGTAATCTCCTCTACTAACCGCATCACTCTCCCAATCTATAGTCTCAATTTTCTTCTCTTTAGAAATAATGTAACTATCTTTTCTCAAGATAGCCATTTCATTATCATCCAAAGTAATAATTTGTTTTGTGTGGTCTATAACAGCAGAAGAATCTGAAGCAACAATATATCCATCAGTACAAATTCCAATAATAATAGGAGAAGATAATTTAGCAATAACTATCTTGTCCTTGTCTTTTGGAGAAATAACAGCAATACCATAGCTTCCAACTATTTTCTTTAAAGCTTTTCTAACAGCATCTTCTAAGTTTCCTTTAAACTCATTTGATATTAAATGAGCGATAACTTCTGTATCAGTATCTGAACTAAATTCATGACCTTCATTAATTAATTCTTCTTTAAGCTCTTTGTAGTTTTCGACTATGCCGTTGTGAACAACGTAAAATCCATTGTATTCCTGAGGATGAGCATTTCTTTCGCAAACAGAACCAGTAGTTGCCCAACGAGAATGTCCTATTCCAATTGTTCCTTGATTTTCACTTTCACTATTCTCTTCTGAAATTCTACCAACTTTTCTTTTTAAAAAAACATCTTCCCCGCTTAAAACACAAATCCCATAGGAATCATATCCTCTGTATTCTAATTTTTTAAGCCCATTAACAATAATTGGATAAGCTTGTTTTTGACCTATATATCCTATAATGCCACACATAAAATTAAATAACTATATTAATTAATTTAGGAGGAATAAAAATTACTTTTCTAATTTCTTTTCCTTCAATCCAATTTTGAACCTTTTGACTATTAAAAGCAACCTCTTTTAGTTCTTCTTCGGAAAGATTAATATTTACTTGAATTCTTTCTCTTACCTTTCCATTAACTTGAATTACTAACTCAACGCTTTCTTTGATTGTTAAATCTTCATTAAACTTAGGCCATTCTTGACTGCTAACATAATCATTATGCCCTAGGATGCTCCATAATTCCTCTGCCATGTGAGGCGCAAAAGGACATAATAGTTTCAAAACATTTTCTATCGTCTCTCGGGAAATTTCTTCTTTTCTTTTTTCAACAAAATTAACAAATTCCATAAAAGCCGCGATAGAAGTGTTAAATTTCATTTCCTCTAAGTCCTCTCCCACTTTTTTAATTAAAATATTTTCCTCTCTTAGAATATCTTTCGAAGATTCTGTTTTGTTATCCTTGCAAGCAATACAAATATCCCAAAATCTATTTAAGAATCTAGAGACACCACTTACTCCTTTCATGTTCCAAGCAATAGCATCAAAAAATGGTCCCATAAACATTTCGTATACTCTTAAAGTGTCTACTCCATATTCATTAATAATATCCTCCGAAGAAACTGTATTCCCCTTAGACTTACTCATCTTCTGTCCATCTTCCGCTAAAATTAATCCTACATTTCTTAATTTTTGAAAAGGTTCCTTTCCGGAGACAACATTAATGTCATATAAAAACTTGTGCCAGAAACGTGCATATAAAAGATGAAGTACCGCATGTTCAGCTCCTCCAACATATAAATCAACCGGCATGAAAGTTTTTTCCATATTTTTATCAACAGCTTCTATCTTGTTTTGAGGATCAATAAACCTTAAATAATACCAACAAGAACCTGCCCACTGAGGCATTGTATTAGTCTCTCTCTTGGCGTCTTCTCCGCAACAAGGACATTTAACGTTTACCCAATCAGAAATTCCCGCAAGTGGAGATTCTCCAGTTCCCGTAGGTTCATAACTTTTAACAGAAGGTAACTTTAAAGGAAGTTCTTCAAAAGGAACAGGAACAATTCCACATTTTGGACAATGCACTAAAGGTATTGGTTCTCCCCAATAACGTTGACGAGAGAAAACCCAATCTCTTAATTTGTACTTCACCTCTTTTGAAGCCAATCCTTTTTCTACTAAATAATTGACAATTTTTTCCTTAGCTAAATTAGAATTGAAGCCGTTAAATTCTCCCGAATTAATTAAAACCCCTTCACCGACGAAAGCTTCTTTAGAAATGTCTCCACCAGAAACCACTTCTATAACTTCTAAATTAAACTTCTTTGCAAATTCATAATCTCTTTCATCATGTGCTGGAACAGCCATAACAGCGCCAGTTCCATAATGAGCTAAAACGTAATCAGCAACAAAAACAGAAACCTCTTTTTGATTAATTGGATTAATTGCTTTTATTCCTGAAAGCTCTACTCCTGTTTTAATCTTCACTTCTGAAATTCTTTCTCTTTCTGTCTTTAATTTTGTCTTGTTAAGATACTCTTCAAGAGCTTCTTTGTTAGAAACTTTTAATCTTGAAACTAATTCATGTTCTGGAGCTAAAACAAGATAGGTGCATCCAAATAAAGTATCAGGTCTTGTTGTAAAAACCTTGACTTCTTCATCTCCGATTTTAAAAGTAATCTCTGACCCTTCAGACCTTCCAATCCAATTCTTTTGCATCTCTTTAATCTTTTCTGGCCAGTCTAACCCTTCTAAATCTTCAAGTAATCTATCGGCATAAGCAGTAATTCTTAAAACCCATTGTCTAATATTTTTTTGTTCTACAGGAGTGCCACATCTCTCACATCCTCCATTAACCACTTCTTCGTTGGCTAGTCCTGTTTTGCATGAAGGACACCAATTAATAGGCATGTCTGATTCATAAGCCAAACCTTTTTCAAACATCTTTAAAAATATCCATTGAGTCCATTTGAAATAATCTGGGTCAGTAGTATTAATCTCCTTAGACCAATCATACGACAGTCCCGCTTCTTTTATTTGCCTTTTGATATTTACTATATTTTCTTTAGTTATTATAGCAGGATGTGTTCCTGTTTTAATTGCATAATTTTCCGCAGGAAGACCAAAAGCATCCCAACCCATTGGATGCAAAACATTATATCCTTGCATTCTTCTAAATCTAGAAATTATATCTGTAGCGACATAACCTTTAAAATGACCTACGTGCAATCCTGCTCCTGATGGATAAGGAAACATATCCAAAATGTAATTCTTTGGTTTGCTAGAGTCAGCTTCTGTTTTAAAAACATTATCCTCCTCCCACTTTAATTGCCATTTCTTTTCAAAATTTTTAGGTTCGTATTTCATATATTTCAAGCATAACAAAGAAATTTCTTTTAGTAAAACTCTTTAATTAAATTTCTTTGCTATTTCTTTTACTTTTTGATAAATCTCTTCTTCTCCTTCTATTTTTCTATCTCTCATGATTATTTTTCCATTACAGATTACATCTGAGACACAGTCTCCTTTAGCTGCGTAAACTACTGAAGAAACAAAATTATAACAAGGATTAAAGTATGTTTCTTTTAAATCTATTAAAATTAGGTCCGCCAAATATCCTTCTTCTATTTTTCCTGTTTTCTTCTTTAATGCTTTTGCTCCATTTTCTGTCGCTGCTATTAAAACATCCTCTGCTTTAGCCGCTTCTGAATCAATATTATTACTTTTCTGCAACAAAGAACCTATCTTCATTTCATCAAACATATCCAAATTATTATTTGAAGCTGCTCCGTCTGTCCCAAGGCAAATGTTTATTCCCTTCTTTTTAATATCATCGAATCTAAAAACGCCTGAAGATAATTTCATGTTTGAGCATGGATTATATACAAGAGAACAATTATTTTCTTTCAAAATTTCGAGCTCTTCATTGTTTAGCCAAATAGAGTGAGCAAAAACACACTTGTCGTTTAAGAAATCTAAACTATCTAAATATTCAACTGGACGTTTGCCATATTTTTCAATTGAATCAGAAACTTCTTTTTGTGTTTCTGATAAATGCATATGAATTAATAAATCATTTTTGTCTGAAAAACTTTTAGCCCATCTCAATGCTTCTTCTCCTGTTGTGTATATTGCGTGAGGAGCAATACAATAATCAATTAGATCTGTCTTAGAAGGAATCTCAAAATTTTTAACTTGTTCAAAATTAGAATCATCTAAACAAATTC
This sequence comes from uncultured Candidatus Saccharibacteria bacterium, assembly GCA_964547725.1. Taxonomy (GTDB): domain Bacteria; phylum Patescibacteriota; class Minisyncoccia; order Minisyncoccales; family Minisyncoccaceae; genus JAAZMU01. The sequence continues at coordinate 1,132 of CAZJOO010000003.1, read as the reverse complement.
CTAAAACAGCTCTCATTCCCATTTCTTCAATAGCTCGAGCAGAACCTTCTAATCCTCTGAAAAGATACATTTCGTTGATAAAAGTTGTCCCTGATTTTATCATTTCGATTAAAGCTAATTTTGTTCCCCAATAAATATCTTCATTGTTAATCTTTGCTTCCGCAGGAAATATCTTATCAAACAACCATTCAGTTAATGGAAGGTCGTCCGCATATCCTCTTAAAAGAGTCATCGCTACGTGAGTGTGAGCATTAACAAATCCAGGAAGTATTGCCTTGCTTTCTTTGACGTCAATTATTTCATCAGCTGAAATATTAATCTCATCATCAATTTTTTTAATCTCACTTCCCTCGATTAAGATATCCTTTTTTTCTTTATTTAGAATTACGTTCTTTATTAAAATGCTCATATGTTAAATAATTTTAAACTGTTCTCGTAAATTTGTTTACTAATATTTTCTCCTTTTATTTTGAATATCTTATCTTCAATTATTTTCAAACTCATTGGATTATTTCTTTTTTCATAAAAATCAGGTGGCGTTAAAAACGGACAATCAGTTTCAATTAAAATTCTATCGTTTGGCGTTTTTTTAATTACTTCATCTAAATCAGCTTTGAAAATTATTCCATTAAAACCAATATAATATCCTAAGGCTAAAAATCTTTCCAATTCTTTCACATCTCCAGAAAAGCAATGTATCACTCCTCTTAATTTTTTTGTTTTTAAAATCTCATATAAATCATCAAAAGCATCTCTTGAATGAATAACTATTGGCAAGTTTAATTCTTCTGCTATTTCAAGCTGCTTAAGAAAAGCTTGCTTTTGTTTTTTAGCAAAATCAATGTCAGAAGAAGGGTAAAAATAATCTAATCCTATCTCTCCAATAGCTACCACTTTTTTACTTGCTGCCAATTCTTTTAACTTTTCAAAATCAAAACCTTCTTCTATTTCCGAAGGATGAATACCAACAGTGGCATATACTCCATCATTGTATTTTTCAGCAATTTCAACTGCTAATTTTGAATCTGAAAAATTGGTTCCAACATTAATTAAAGAAATGTTGTTTAGCAAACAACTTTCTATAATAGAAAACCTATCTTTCTCAAAACTATGTAAATTAAGATGCGCGTGT
>CAZJOO010000002.1:0-33167 GCA_964547725.1 uncultured Candidatus Saccharibacteria bacterium | reverse complement strand
ACGGAAACAATAATTACTCCGGCAAGTATTCCAATAATAACGATAACTACTAATAGTTCAATTAACGTAAATGACTTGTTGCTCATAATTTATTAATACTTATTTTAAAATCTTGAGGAACTTTTTTAGAATATTGTAATAAATACTCTTTTCCTCTTTCAATTATTATATCAATATTACTATTTTTTGTAAAACTTCTAATTAAAACTAAAGGTCCTGGAAAGTCAGGTTCTAAATAAATATCTCCCCCCTTCAATATCTCTTTAATTTTATTTCCATCGTCTTCATTTCTTGCGACGATAAACATTGTTTTATCCTCAAAAAAAACTCTTCCTCTTTTCAAAGCTTCTGCATCCTTTTTATCAAAATCAAAATTTATTTCTAAAAGTTTTTTTAGTTTTTTTGAATATTCTTTATCTGTTAAAATACATCCACCTGCTGGCATAGGAAAATCTTTAATATCAAATTCTTTAGCAAGCTTAAGCTGCCTTTTTCTACACTTTCCAGAAATATCATATAATTTGCTTCTATTAACTAAACCTTTTTGCTCAGCAATTGTTTCTGGCAATAATTTTGCTGATAAAGGCCTTAAAACAAAACCATCTAACCCTATCTGTTTTTCTAAGAATAAAAGCTGTTCTTTGCTTTGAGAAAAAGGGCGTTGAGAAACAACCTCACCTGTTGCAATAAAATCATATCCCTTTTCTTTCATAATCTCTCCTGCTTTTTTAAGCATCAAAAGATGACAATCACGACAAGGATTCATTCCTTGCCCTCTTCCATATTTAGGCTTCTTAACAATTTTTAAATGATCTTCTGTGATATCAATTTCTCCGTCAAAAAAACAAGTACCAAAATTGATAACATCAACTTCAATACCTTGTTCTTCTAATATCCTCTTACTAAGAATTGAGTCTAATCCTTTTGAGTATAAGAGTAAGGCTTTTGTCATTTTTTTGTAGTAATAAATCTATTAGCTTTTTTAAGCATCGCAAGATCATTTGCAAAACTTAACTCTTTTATTGCTTGAGGATACTTAATCCATTGATATCCAATATGTTCAAAAGAAACATTCACATCTTTGGTGAAAGTTTCTGCTACAAAAAAAGTAACTGTTTTAAAAACAACCTTTCCTTCTTTTCTAAATCTGTAGTTTATAAAATACCTAAAACCATCTAAGAACTTAATATCATTAAGCCCAGTTTCTTCGCAAACCTCTCTTATTGCAGTTTCTTTTTCTGTTTCTATTCCTTCAATGTGACCTTTGGGAAAACCCCAATAATCAAGCCCTTTCTTTCCCAAAGACTGATAGCGTAGTAACAGATAATAAACATTTTCTTTTTCTTTTCTAAAAATTATTGCTCCTGCTGATTTTTCCATAAATTTCTTTTATTTAAAAATTTCTCTACTTTTTCTAAAGACATTGTATTAATAACGTCTTTTTTTGTTGCCCAGCCCCTTCTTGCCTCGTAAACACCATACTCCATCCTGTCCATTTGTCTTAAAGCGTGAGTGTCTGTGTTAATAAAAAACTTGCAACCAATTTCTTTTGCTCTTTTAATATTATAATTACTTAGGTCTAATCTTTCCGAAGAATTTACCTCGAGAGCGATGTCATTAGTTTTAGCAAATTGAAATATTTTTTCAAGGTCTAAATCAAAAGAATCCCTTCTATTAACAATTCTCCCTGTTGGATGGACTAAACAAGTGACATATTTATTAGACATGGCCTTAAGAACTCTTCTTGTCATGTCCTTCTTACTCATCTTAAAATTAGTATGCACTCCAATATTTACAAAATCAAGTCTTTCTAAAGTTTCATCTTTAATGTCCAAAGAGCCATCCTTTAAAATATTAACTTCTGCTCCATGAAAAATTCTAATTTTCTTACCGTATTTCTTATTTAATTTTTCAATCTCTTTAGTTTGTGAGTTTAATTCCTGTTCGTTCAATCCATTTTCTATTTTTAATGTTTGAGTATGGTCAGAAATACCAATATATTTATATCCTTTTGAAATAGCTTTTAAAACAATTTCTTCCATGGAAATATTAGTACCAGCGAAACTAGAATGAGTATGAAAATCACCTTTGATATCTTTTAGTTCTATAAGCTTAGGGAGTTTGTGTTTGAGCGCTAGCTCTATTTCTCCTCTATCTTCTCTTAATTCTGGCGGGATATAATCTAAGCCTAACTTTTGATAGATATCTTCTTCTTTCTTACCAACCTTGTAAATCCCATTTTTAAAAAGACCATATTCATTAAGCTTATAACCCTTAGAATTCGCTAATATCCTCAAAGCAATATTATGTTCTTTAGAGCCAGTAAAATATTGTAAGGCCGCTCCAAAAGAATTTTCACTCACAACCCTTAGGTCAATATTAATTCCTCTCTTCATTCTCACAGAAGTTTTTGTATCACCTCTTCCCCAAATTTTTGCTACTCCGGGATAAGAAATAAATTCGTCCATGACTTTACGAGGAAAAGAAGACGCTACCAAAATATCAATATCTCCAACCGTTTCCCTTCTTCTTCTAAAAGAACCTGCTATCTCTATTTTTTTAACTTCTTTTATTTTCCCTAACTTTCCAACAATTTCGTTCACGTCATCAATTATTTCAGAAATTAAATATCTTGTTCCGCTCGCTTCCATAAAAGAAACCCCTGTCAAAATATTTTCCTGACTTTTTTCTCCAAACCCTTTTAGTCCTCTTAGTTTGTTTTTAAGTATGGCTTCTTTTAATTCGGAAACATTAGTTATGCCTAATTCTTTGTTTAAAAATTCTATTTTTTTAAAACCTAATCCTTGTATTCTTTTTAAATTTTTGATATCAATTGGTTTTTCTTTTTTTAGCTCTTCGTAGTATTTTATCTTCCCAGTTTTTAAATATTCTTCAATCTTAAGAGCAATGCTTTCTCCTACCCCAGGAATTTCTTCAAGTCCTTTGAGCCCTTCTTCTTTGTAAATTAATTCTGCGTCTTTCTCTAAAGTATCTAAAGAAAGAGCAGCACTTTGATATGCCCTTGGCTTGAAAGGAATATTTTTCAAATCAAGATAGTCTCCTATTTCAAATAGTATTTTTGCGATTTCATCATTTTTCATTTTGACAAAATTTTACTTTTAAAAAATGAATAACCTGCTTTGAAGAATAAAACAAAACCTGTTAGTGCAACCACTACTTCTCCTGCTCTTAAAATCATAGCAAAAGCGCTAGAAACCCCTAAATTAATATTAAGGCTCTCGAAAGCAAACGCTTGTATTAATTCTTGGATTCCAAGTGTTGCTGGAATAGGAATTATTGTTGAGAGAAAAGAAAAACCTAGAACAGAAAAACTTGTTACAAAATCAAGACTAGTTCCAAGAAAAAGAACAATGAGCCAAACTCTTAAAAGCATTGCCAAGTCTTTTAAAATTGATAGCGCATAACCTTTCCATAAACAAAAATTTCTAATATTAAAATATTCAAAAACTATTTTTTCTGTTTTAACAGCAAGACTCTCTTTGTAGTTCTCCTTATTTATTCTGAAAAGCATGTTTTTAATAAAACTCTTTTTTCTAAAAACATAGAAATAAATAAAAACAAGAAGAGCTAAAGTAAGGACAACGGAAACAATAAAAACAACTAAAATATTATTTTCTGGCATTGCCACTTTATAAAAGAAATATAAAGTGCCTAATAAAATAACTAAGATGTTCACTGTCCACTCAATAATTCTCTCAATGATTACTGAGGCCAAAGCTTTGTCCCATCCTATCTTTCCTTTTTGCTCAAGTAATGTCGCTCTAAAAAACTCGCTTCCAAAAATGATAATAGGAAAAAGATAAACAATAGAAAATCCAGCTGTGTAAAATTTAAAATAATCAAATAGAGAAACATTTTTATTAGAAACTCCTTCATCCTTAACGATTTCTCTCCACCTTAGTCCTCCTAGAAAAGCAATAAAAAATGATAAAATTATGATAAAACAACCTTCTTTATCCAAAAATATTTCAAAACTTTTTAAAATAAAACTCCAGCCAATAACATTTTGAGCGTAAACAAAAATACCAGCACCGAACAGAATAGAGATTAAAAATAGAAGACCTTTTTTGATTTTTTTCATATTATTTTTTTATCAATAAAATCAACCAATTGTTTTTCGTATTTTGGAAGGGGGTAATTATGTCCTTTGATTCTAACTGCCTTACCCAAAGAAACTCCTTCCCCTAAAACAAAATTTTTAATCCACCTTATTGGTCCGAAAATAAAAGTGGCTTTAAATAATTCTAAAGTGTGCCCATTAGATAAATCATCTTCACATTCGTTTATCAAAAGAATGTTTTCATTTTTACTATTTATTCCAAAAAAAGGTTTTCCAAGCTCAATACTAAAAACATTTTTTTCATTCTCAATTCTTCCCATAACTTCGTCTGCAATAAGCGCCCCGTTAGATAGTCCTAATAAAATAACTTTTTTGTTAGTCTTAGAAATAATAGAAATAATAGCCTTGGTCTGCTTTTTAAAATTAGATAAATAATCTTTTAAATACCCTATCTTTCCAATCAAGTGATCTTCTGTTCTAAAATACTGAACAATATAAACCTTCAAACCCTTGCTAACTAAATAATTTTTAATAAAATCTGAGAAAGGATTCAAATCAAAAGCCTCTTCATGTCTTATAGTTCCCCAACCCCCTGCATTAAAAACAATAATCACGTCTGCTTCTTTCAAAGCTTCATCGAATTTTTTTTCAAACCTTAAAGTATTCTTTTTTAAAAAATAAAAATCAAACCACCAAAAAGAATAAAAAATTAAAATTACTAAAAATAATAAAATACCGTCTATCATAATCCACAGTCTTTATTGAGATAACATTTTACTTCTTTGTTTTTTAGATAACATTCATTTGCGTAAATAAAACCGTCCGTTGTATAAACCAATTCTAAATCTAAACTACAATTACTTTTTGAACATCCGGAAAAAGTATTAATTTTTCCTTCCAGAAAATTATTTAATTCTTCTAAATCTAAATTATTAATAGTTCCATCTTTATTCAAATCTGCATAAATAAACTTCGAAGAATTAGTTAGTAAAATATTTAAATTATTTTTTAAATAATTATAATCTAAATAAGTTACAAAACTGTCCTTGTCTAAATCTCCCATTCCCTCGCATGGAGAAATTATTTTTTTTTCTTTATAGTTTAAAAAAATATCACCCGTTTTAATTCCCGAAGGGTAAACATATAATCTTTCATCATTGTCTAAGTAAGCCACTTTATTAAGTTTGAAATTAACTAAAGCTGTATCATTAATAGCTTCTATATCAAATTCAATCTTCACCCAATTAGGAACATCTTTTTTAATTTTTATCAAACCCAATTCTGTGGGTTCGGCACTACTCCAAAGTTTTAAATTATTAACAGCCACACTTCCGTCTCTTTCGAGCTCAAAATATATTCCCGAAAAATCATCTTCTTGATTAAAAGAAACTTTTGCTGGAATCAAAGCATCTCCATTAATAGAATCTAAGTATAAAGTTAAGATAACATGTTTTGTTTTGTCTTCATTGTTTTGAACGGAAACTAAAGCGCTTTCATAAATTTTAGGAGCAAAAGTTTTTGAACAAACAGTAAAAGGGTTGCCCTTCAAAAGATATCTTTTAATTTCAATAGCATCGATAAAATTTATTTCTCCATTAAAAGTAACGTCTGCCCTTAATTTTTGATTTTCATCAAGCTCCTTGTTATCAACGATATAAGAAACGTCTTCTTCTGTGATAAAACCATCTCCATCAATATCTCCATAGTCACCACAAATTAAATTTCCGTCTTCGTTAGAATTTAAATAAAATCTAATCGTTTCTATGTTTGTGAACACTTCTTTAGTTTCTCCCAACTCGTTCACATAATTAATTTTCTCAATCAAAACTTTTGAGTAAACAGGTTTTTCTACTGCTTTTAATTTAAGCTCTAAAGAAACCCATGTTGTTTTTCCTGCTTCTAAAAAAATATATCCATCACCTGTAATCTGAGCCCCTGTGTCCCAAGTGATATTTTCTACGTCAATATTTTCCACATTCAGAATCTTAACTTTAATTCCGTCTTCAATATCTGCTTTAATAAAAACATCTCCCTTATCTGCCGTTAAATCAAAATTAATTCTTATCTCTGCTTCTGTTTTTTTTGTGTCTTGTTTTACGCTAGAATTATTATTAAAAATAATTTTAGGAATAAATCCTTTTTTACTTTCTTCTTTAAAGGAACAAGCAGGAAAAGTAGAAATATTTCCATTGATAAAATTTCTTAAAATGTTTTGATCTATTAAATCAACAACATTATCATTATTAAGATCTCCTTTCTTTTGAAGACTATTTTCTACTACTCCGAAATCAAGAATATCAATATCTTTATTATTAATAACATTATCAAGATTTAAATCACCAAAATCCCCGCAAGGAGTTGTTTTATCTTCCGCTTCTGCGAAAGAAAAGCTTTTCATAATATTATCAAAAGTAGAAATTTCTACTTCCTTAATATATCCACTAAAAGAACTTTCTTTTTCAGAATACATAGAAAAAAGAAAGCTAGTGCAAGAATCTTCTTGTTCCAAAATATAATTAACATAATTAATATCTACAGAATTTAAATCATTCTCTCCTTCAACTACATCAAACTTATTCCCATTAATTACTACCTCTTTTGTATTTTTCACTTTTGTGTAAAGAGAAAGGTCTGAACAAAAATCTTGAGTAATGATTTCTAATTTATTATAAAATAAATTAGTATTGTTCCTTTCCTTAGGAAGTTCTATGTAATCGTCTTTAATAATAGACCCCCCCGGAAGAGATAAGGTAAAACCTAAATCATTATTATAAACCTGTTCTGTTTTTTTGGTTATACATTTGTATCCATTCCACTCAAACTTTTCTTTAATGCATTCATTGGCTGTTAAATTATAAGGGTGCTCTAAGCAAGTTCCTAGGTAAGACAATTCTTCCTTGCTTTCATTTAACAAGCAAAGACTATTGTACGTTTTTCCATTCTTGGAACAAACAGGAAGGTATTCGTTAGTACAAGAAGAGCTTTTTGCTTGAAATAAACTCAAAACAAATCCTTTCAAGTCAGCAAAGGAACAAGAGCTTAAGTCGTTCAAACCGCAAGCCTGAACACTATTAAAATTCAAAGTAAGAATTAAAGTTATAACAATTAAAACAATTTTTATATTTTTCATATGGAATTTTTATTATATATTTTATATATATTATGGCTTTTTTTGTTAAAAAAAACAACCTCTTTCTTCAAGAGATCGAGGTGTGTTTAAGCAATGTGAATTCCTTTAAAAAAGGTTCACTTATGCTTTTGATAATCGAAAAGTTATTTCCCCGCCGTGAGAAGGGAGATGTCTAATTGTAATTTTGCAATTTTCTTATCGATTATTTGAAAGAACCATTTTTACGAATTGCTTCGTAAAAGTCAACGTTGAATTAACGATGACTAAAACACATTACCATATAATCAAAACTTGTCAACGTTTTACGGAAAGTCAAAAGTATATTACAATAGACACATGAATAAACCTCAAAAATTATTATTATCCTTTTTTCTTATCTCCCTAGCCGCCCTTATACTATATTTTTTAATTAATAAATTAGAATACAAAGAAGACCTTTTTGTAATAAAAGAAGGAGAAACTCTTAGAACAATATCTGAGAACTTAAAAGAGGAAGGATATATCAAAAGTGGCAATTTTTTCTATCTTTCTCTTTGCTTGAACAATAATCCAAAAAACATTAAGGCTGGAACCTACGCATTAAATTCAGAAATGGGTAACCTGGAGATTATTAGCCAAATAATAAAAGGTTCTTCTGTCTCAGAAAAAATAACTATTATTGAGGGGTGGACTATTTCAGAAATGGCTGATTATTTAGAAAAAAAAGGATTGTTTAAAAAAGAAGAATTTATAGAAACAGCTAATTCCAATGATTTCATAAATGAATTTAAGTTTTTAGGATATAAACCTGAGAACATGAACTTGGAAGGATTTCTCTTTCCTGACACATACTATATAAGTCTCGATAATACTCCGGAAGAAATTATTAAAATAATGCTTTCAAACTTCGAAGAAAAAGTTTGGAAAAAAATAGAAGACAAAGATGGTTTTTACGACACCTTAATATTAGCCTCCATGCTCGAGAAAGAAGTTGTCAGTTTGGAAGATAAAAAAATGGTAGCTGACATTCTTTTTAAAAGATTAGAAATTGGAATGGCTCTCCAGGTTGATGCTACTGTTCTTTATGCAAACAATTTAGAAACTCTTGATTTGGAAATAGACTCTCCGTTTAATACATATAAATATCCAGGGCTTCCTATCGGTCCAATATCAAACCCTGGACTTAAAAGCATTGAAGCCGCCCTTAATCCAACTGGAAATAATTATTGGTATTATCTATCAACAAAAGATGGCACTACTATATTCAGTAGAAATTTTGAAGAGCATAAAATTAATAAAAATATTTACTTAAGGTAAGTATTTTCTATTTTTAATCTTCTCAGGTAAAAATCCTTGATAGTCTTCTTTGCTAGCAAATTTCTTATCATTCTTTAAATGCAAAGGGATTCTAAGATTCCCATATCTTTCAACATCTTCTCTTGCTTTCTCATAAGCATTAGGAAGTTCTCTGGATTTTTTATTCTTGCACATATAAACCACTCCTTGGATTAGATTAATTTTACATTCTGGTAACCCTATATAATGGCAAGCATTAAAAATATTTATAGCTTGATTGAGCGCTAAAGAGTTTTGAAGTCCAATATCCTCAGAAGCAAATACTATTAATCTTCTAGCGATATACAAAGGCTCTTCCCCTGCTTCAAGCATACGAACTAAATAATAAATAGCCGCGTTTTGTTCTCCAGCTCTCATCGACTTTATTAAAGCCGAAATTAAATCATGATGCTCTTTTCCGTCTTTATCATAATAAAGATTTTGTTTTTGAAAAGCTTCTTTAATATCTTTTTCTTCAACATTCTTATTCAAAGAAAAAGCATAATCTAAAATATTTAAAGCAACTCTAGCGTCCCCATTACTCATTTCTTTCAAAAATTTAATCGCTTTATTTTCTATTTTTATTTTCTTTTCTTTAACTGCTCTTTTAATAATCTTCTCTATTTCTTTTTCTTCTAATTTTTCAAAAACAAAAACTCGACATCTTGATAGCAAGGCGTTATTAACTTCAAAAGAAGGATTTTCTGTTGTTGCTCCTATTAAAATAATGGTTCCGTTTTCTATGTATGGAAGTAATCCGTCTTGTTGTTTTTTATTCCATCTATGAATCTCGTCAATAAAAAGAATTGTTTTTTCATTCAATCTTTTACTTATTTGTGCTCTTTCAATGATAATTTTTAAATCTTTAATCCCAGAACTAACTGCTGAGAGTTCTTCAAAGTTTGATTTTGTTTTTTGAGCAATAATTTTTGCAAGCGTCGTCTTTCCAGTTCCTGGCGGTCCATAGAAAATCATAGAGGGAACATTATCCTCATTAATAGCTTTTCTAAGTAAGCTATCTTTACTTATAATCTTTTCTTGCCCTACAAAATCTTCTATTTTTTTAGGCCTTAATTGTTCTGCTAATGGTTCCATAAAATTAAAATAATGTTTCTTGAGGAAATTGTTTTTTAACTTCGGCGTCCTCAAAGACTTTTATCTCTCCGAACTTTCCATCATATCCTGGAATAATTCCAATATTTCCCTTCCTAACTCTTTCAATAGCAAAAGCCACTGATTTATTTATCTTCTCAATATTAATAATGTCTTCGTAAAGTAAAATATTGAATTCTGATTTAAATTCTTTTATTAATTTTAAATATTCCTCTTCAAGCTTCTTTGAAGAAACACCAATGTCCAAAACTTCTGATAAAATCTCTTTCAAAGGAACAATGCTTTGAAATTTAGATTTTGTCGGTTCTTTTAAATCACCAAGTTTATTAACCCTACTTAAAACCCCCACAAGCAATGGCTTAGTACAAACTGGACATCTCCCATTATACTTGTATGTCTCCTCTGGGCTTAAATTAACTTCACATTTTCGGTGTCCGTCATTAAAATACTTTCCTTCTTGAGGAAAAAATTCAATTGTTTCTACCTTATTGTTTTTTATTCTTTCAATAATAGCCGAGTAGTTTAAATCGCAATCAAAGACATTAGCCTCTCTTCCTATTTTTTCAAGAGAATGAGCATCAGAGTTAGAAAGTAAGGTTCTTTCCCGACACTCTTTCATTTTTAAAAGCATTGCTGGATTAGCAGATAATCCTGTTTCATAGGCATAAATATGGTCCGAAAGCTCTTCGAAGCAATCTTTTATAGAATCAAAGCCAGAACGAGAACCATATAGACCAAACCAAGGCGTCATAATGTGCGCAGGAACTACTAAAACGTCTTCTGAGACGTCTAAAATGATTTTAAGGAACTCTTTAGCGTCTAGCTTTAAAATAGGTCTCCCATCTGATTTTAAGTTATAATCAGAAGAGAGTTTTTGATTAATTTTTTCCACTATTTCTAAATTAGGACAAATTAGAAGTAAATGAACCTTTCTAACCTTTCCTAATTTAGAATAAATCAGACTTACCTCTCCGGTAATAACAAACTTTGTTGAATAATTTGAGCCTTTTAAGGTATAAAAATTAGAAGAATCTAAAACTAATTTTTCTTTTAGCTCAGAAAACCACAAAGGATGTGTAAAGTCTCCTGTTCCAATAATGTTCACCCCTTTAACTTCTCCTTGCCTGGCTAGTTCTTCTAAATTCATTTTCGGACTAACCGCTCTTGAATATTTGGAGTGTATGTGAAAATCAGCGATTAATTTCATTTTTTAACTATTTTCCTTTCAGCAATTCCAAAAATAACAAAAATAAGAATAACTAGGAAAGTTACTATTAAAGCAATAAAATATTCATGTAAAGCAACTGTCACTCCTATTCCAGCAGCCACCCAAAGTCCTGCTGCAGTTGTTAGTCCTTGGACGCCATGGCTATCTTTGAAAATTGTTCCTGCTCCCAAAAATCCTACTCCAATCGCAATAGCTTGAACAATTCTTCCAGGGTCAAAAGATTCTTGGAAACTTCCGCTAAAATCTTGATAAAGGGCATAAGAAATTATTGTAAAAAGATATGAACCCAAACAAACAAGAGCGTAAGTTTGAAAACCGGCCCCCTTTCCTTTCATTTCTCTTTCAAGCCCAATAAGTGCCCCTAAAAGAGTGGTAAAAAATAGTTCTAAAACAATTACTAAGTCTAACATAGTTTTATTTTTTTAATTCTTTATTTCTAATCTTAAGCTCATTACAAACCAAACGAACCAATTCTTTAGGGTCTGTACTGTAAAAAATAGGAGCTTTTGGTTTCTTTTTTAATTTAACTAAAAATTCTTTAGCAAGATCGGCTACTCCTCCAGTTCCCTCAAGAACCCCTATTGTTTTTCCTAATTCAAAAGCAGTTAAAAATTCATGCATTGTTCCCGTTCTTCCAGAAACAATAATTGCTGCCTCTCCTGATTTGGTCATCATCACGTCTCTTCCCGCATAATCCGCCCCTGTGTAAATAATGATATCGTAAGGATCAAATGGCAATTTATATGCCCTAACGTGTTCTGCTTTAGAAATTGCTGGAGAAAAACCAACATTAATTCCTCCTGCTTCTCGGTTAGCACAAGACACTTCGTAGGAAATGCCATTAGTTGCTCCTGAAATAACAAAACATTTATTTTTGGCAAGTTCCATTCCTAGCTGCCTCGCCTTTTCTTTTGTTCCTTTTGCACATGTCTTCATCTCGGAAGATCCAGAAACAACTACATCATACTTTAAACCAAGCTTACTTTTTTTAATCATTCTTTTTTAATATTAAATAATAATTTGAAAATTTTTTTATCTTTATTTCCCCTTGCTCTATAACTTCAAAATCTTTAAAAATATTCTTCAGCTCTTCTAGTTCGAAAATATAAAAATAGTGTTCATCTACTCCGTGCCAAGGAATTAAAATTTCTTTTTCGCTAATTTTTTTAACGTCTAATTTCTTTTTTCTTTCGTCTAAATTCCAAACAGTAATAATTAAAACTCCTCCATCCTTCAAAACTCTTTTGGCTTCTTCTGCAAATATGTTATGATACCCTTGAGGAAGATGATGAAGTACTGCTAAACTATAAATCCTATCAAATTCTTTATCCTTAAAAGGAAGTTCTAAAGCAGAAGCTACTTTAAAATCTGCTTCGGGATATTTCTCTCTAGCAATTTCAATTAGCTTCTCTGAATTATCAACTCCTATATAATTTTGCTCTCTAAGTTTTTCAAAAAATCTGCCATTACCACACCCAAGGTCAAGAACCCTTTCTCCTAGGGCTATGTCTTTAAACAAGAAGTCAAATTCAGTCCAGGTATTCTTTCTGGCACTTGAAAACTTGTCCGCAATAACATTATAATCAGTATAAGTTTTATTTAAAATTTTATCATTATGCATAACGAAGAAATAATTAAAGAATTGTTTTTAAAGGAGAATCCTACTTCAAATGATTTAGCGTCTGCAAAAAGAAAAATCTCTAAAAAATACAAAACACCTTGTCCAAATAATATAAGCTTGCTTAAAGTTTACCACGATTTAATTAAAAATAAAAGTTTGGAAACTAATACTGATGTTGAAAATGTTCTAAAAACAAGACCGATTAGATCTCTTTCAGGGGTAATAAATGTTTCTGTTTTGACAAAGCCATACGAATGTCCTGGAACTTGTACTTTCTGCCCTAACGAAAAAGATATTCCTAAAAGTTATCTATCTGGAGAGCCTGCGGTAGAGCGAGCAAAAAGATTAAACTTCGACCCATATGTACAAGTTAAAAAAAGAATTGAAGTTCTCGAACTAGGAGGACATAATGCAGAAAAAATAGACTTAAGAATACTTGGAGGAACTTGGTCATATTACAATGATAAATACAAAATATGGTTTGTAAAACAATGTTTCTATGCTTGTAATGAAAAACCTTTTAAGGAAGAACCTTATTCTAAAAAAACTGTCTCTGAACTTTATTCTGAGCTAGAAATAGAACAAGAAATAAACAGAAGTGCCAAATATAGAATTATTGGTTTGTCTTTTGAAACAAGACCAGACTATATTAACGATAAAGAAGTTTTTCAAATGAGAAGACTTGGAGCAACAAAGATTGAAATAGGGGTCCAGTCACTTTACAACGATGTTCTTAAAAAAACTAAAAGGGGTCATGATATTGAAACAACAATAAAAGCGACTCAATTATTAAAAGATGCTGGCTTCAAGGTTTCCTATCAAATGATGATTAATCTTCCAGGAAGCAATACTAGAAGAGACTTAGAAATGTTCAAAGAGCTTTTCCAAAACCAAAACTTTAAACCAGACTATTTAAAAATATATCCTTTAGCTTTAGTTAAAAACTCTGAGCTATATAAAGATTATTTAAAAAAAGAATATAAGCCATACACTGAAAGAGAATTAATTGACCTGATAAAAAGTATTAAAAAAGATATTCCTGACTACGCAAGAATTGAAAGAATAATTAGAGATATCCCTGCCCCATTAATTGTTGAAGGCGGTTCTAAATCTTCTAACTTAAGACAAATTATCGATAAAGAAATTACCAAAGAAGGATGGCAATGTAATTGCATAAGATGTAGAGAAATAAGAGACCAAAAACAAAACCCAGAACTAAAAATGTTTAGGGAAAATTATTCTGCTCAAAATGGAAAAGAAATTTTCCTAAGCTTTAAAGACGCTGAAGAAAAAAATATTTACTCAATGTTAAGACTTAGAATTACTCCTAACAATTTAGCTCTAATTAGAGAGGTTCACACCTACGGTGAATCTAAAAGAATAAACGAAAAAGGTTTGGTCCAACACAAAGGACTCGGAAAAGCCTTAATCGCAGAAGCAGAAAATATAGCTAAAAATGAATATCACTCACAGAAAATATTTGTTATTTCTGGAGTTGGCGTTAGAGACTATTATGCTAAATTAGGATATAAGTTAGAGAATTACTATATGGTAAAATATTTTTAAATATACCCCGACAGTATTTTTCTTAAAAAGACAAATACACATTGGGCGAGTTAGATCGACGACGGTTACCTGGCGCAGCGGAAGCCGACGTACGCATTCGAAAAAGAAAAAGAACCGTCCAAATGCAAAGCAAACACTCCTGCACTCGAAGTGTCGCCCCAATGCCCACCGCGAAGGAAAGCGTGAACATCTCCCGAAGGATAAGCAGTATCATTATCCGTATAAATCCTGCCAAACCCTAATGCTCCAGTTGTTAAACTTGTACTTAAAGGTCCTGCTATTAAATATGGTGTTTTTGAAGTATAAGTTATGGCATTGAATTCTCTCCAGCCTGTAGGATAATTAGGAAGTTCAGAAGTATATTTTGCCTCATCTACCCATTCCCTGGCATTTCCTGAAAGATCCCAAATCTCTTCTCCGTTGCTTAAAGTTAGTTTGGCTAGTTCGCTTCTTCCTGTTCCATATTCTGGGTCAGATGACGCGTTATAGTCTCCAGTGGCTGTATCTCCAACGTTTCCTCGTTTGAGGATACCTGAAACGTAATTGCTAGAAACTGACTCAATGTCCCTTGCAAGAGCCATCCACTCAGCGTTAGTGATTAGATGTGCTCCGATTGATTCACAAGCAGCTTTGGCGTTTGCTTGATTGATAGAAACCCATGGTGTTGTAGTTGTGTTTGAAACTGGACAAGCGGCAGCAGTTCCTGCTGCGTTTTTACAGTTTGTAGTTCCGTCTGAACTAGCTTCGTACTTCATGACGCAACGATTACCGAAAGGAATCCAGCCAGTGTCACAATTCTTTTCAATTGGTTTTGTTTTTTGAGTTCTAGATTCTTGGATGAGGTAACCTTGGTTGTTTACAGATGGAGTTCTGATACTGTAAGAATCTCCATCAGAGAAGTAGAGGTAACAGTTGTTTGTGGTTAGAGACGTACTGCCAGAGACGTAGTTTGGATGAACGGGAACAGAGGTTAGTCCGTAGTATGTTTTGAAAGCAGGGTTACTTTCTGAGTCTTCGATGCAAAGACTACCTACGTAGTATCTGCTGTATCCTTCAAAGGATTTAGATAGATTAGAGAGTTCGGCTACTATCTTTGTGTTCTTTGCATCGTTGATGTAGTTAGTTACAGAGATAACTATGACACCAGAGAGAATACCGATGATGACGATGACGACGAGGAGCTCGATTAGAGTGAAGGACTTTGTTTTCATATCGTTGTTCAATTTATGTTCTTGAATATATTGTATCAAGGGTGAATTAAAAAGTAAACTTAATTTAAGACCTCTTAACTCTAATTAATCCACTGCAAGGAACTACTTCAATTCCCTTCTTTTCTAATTCATCTAGAAATAGATTTACTCCAAGAGAATCTGAAGAAATGTGTCCAGCGATAACAACATTAATATTAGCTGCCTCTGCTTCTTTCTTATGCTTTTCAGACATGTGCATCCCTATTATAGTGCCAATACCTGCTTGAGCCATTTTTTCATATATTTTATCAGAACCACTTGTTCCTCCAGTAATTTCTGTTAAAGCAATCTTTCCACATCTACTTTCGGGAGAACCAACAAAAAGAATTGGTCCAGCTCCTATTTTAATTGCTTCTCTGTACTCAGGGATAGTTTTAAGCATCTTAATAATATCTCCTAAACATTCTGGATTATTCTTTTCTATTTCTTTTTTAAGAAATTGCGCGGCTAAATTATCACAAGGAGTGTGAATATTTAAAAAATTAATTTTTAAAAGTTTTGCTAAATCAACTTCTTCATTATGATTTACACCACTAAGAGATCTAACTACTTCTGAAATTCTTTGTTCTGTTAATTTTTCTGCTTGATTAACAGGAACACCATAATAACTCAAAACATCTGTTTGAAGTTCCATTACATCAGATAGCCAAGCAAGCGATCTTCCAATAGGGTGATGTCCAATAACTAAATCTATATCACCTATTTTATCAGAGACATAGAGCTCTCCTCCTGCTATATCAATTCCTACTAAAACTTTTTTTACTTCTTTATCGTCTGCAATATTATGAATTCTAGAATCCATATAAGGATTGACTAAACATTCTTTATCAAAAAGATCTTTGTCGTCAGCAGAAAGTGCTTCAAATCTTTCTCTCCTCTTTTCAAAATGTTTTTCAAGATGTTCCTTTCCTCTAAAATCAGCCTTAATTCCTAAATTTATCGCTAAGTCAAAAATCTCTTTTGTTTTCATTGTATTTTTTATTATTTTATCTTTCTTTACCACCTTTAATTAATCAAAAGGTATTTCTTCAAAATCTGGATTCTTTTCAATCTTTGAAAACATTGCCTCCAAACTTCTTGTTTTTGTATCAAATAACCCTAAGCTATCTGTAGCCTTTAAGGAAATTGAAGATTCTGGTCTGATAACAACACTTGCATCTGTACCAGAACCAGTAACGTCTCCCATGTCATATGTCCACTCCCTACTTGCTATAGTAGCTCCAACTGAAGGAACCGTGTATTTAGGAACGCTAGTAGTATCTCTTAAGTGTAATATTGAACCCTCTTCTGTTGTTACTCCAACTAAACCAGTATCACAATTAACGAAATCTGAATTTTCCATGCAATCATTTGTTTCGGATTCAAGACAGCATGAGAAATCGGTAACAATAGCTTTTTTGAAATAGACGCTATAGTTTTTTGAATTTGTAAATAATTGATAATCAGTAACCGTCAAAGAAACAGGAACTAATGTTGTAGGAATTCCTACTGGCAATGTATAGGTATAATTTGATTTTCCTACTTGTGTCGCAACGGTTATAGAATTTACGCTCCAAACGCTTTGCTTGATATTTGTTCCAGCAGGAAGTCCACAATCAGAATCATCTTTATCAGTAGAAGTATTAACTAAAGTTACATTTCTGCTTGAGTTATAATAGCAAGAACCATTGGCTGCAGAAATTGTTCCGTTAGCACAAGTTAATTGAAAATTTGCTACAGGAGGTTCGTCTGGACAAGAGTTTTTTGGATTGTAGGTTGTTTTTGCACTACTTAAAAACCTTATTTCTCCAATAACAGCCGAAGGAGAAACTCTAGTGTCTAAAAGATCTCCACCCCAAGCATTTCCTTGAATTTGGTGTTCAGAACCTACTGTTCTAATTATTGTATTGTAAACTAATCCACCATCAACAAAATTAGTTGAAGCGTCACCATCAAATTTTATCCATCCATCCCATCCACCAGCACCAGTTCCTGCTACGTTTGTTGTACACTTTGTGCCATTGAAATTACAAGCACCAAGAGCTCTTGCCCATCCAGTTATTTTAGCAAAACCAGAGCTAACATCATATTTAACCGAAGCTACATGACTTTCAGAACTATTAGCGCCGGTAGGAAATTCACCTGCAGTACAAGCCCCACTAGCACAAATCTCAGAAGCGTTAAAACTTATTGGACCAAAAGAATTTGTCCAAGCATAACCAGATAAAATTTTAGTGTCATTAATATTTACTCCGTAGTCAGCGATAGCAGAACCTACGTTTCCGCAACTAGCATTATCTATTAAACTATCTCCGTTCACATCACAGTTTCTACAACTCAAACTTATCGGACCAGCGACATCAGAATAAGCCCATCCTGAGATATTATAGGTTGAAGAACCACATGTTCCTGCAGCTATAAGATCTTGAGCAGACCAGTCACCTAGAAAACCAACATTACTTATTTCTTCTATTTGTTTGTTGTTATACAAAACAATAACAGAAATAAAAATAAAAATAACAAATAGGATTGATAAAAATATTTTTTTGTTAGACATAAATTTATTTTTTAAATTATATTAAAATTATATCATCTAATGTTTTTTTAAGCAAACAAAAAAGGGCTAAGCCCTTTCTGTGTATTTTTTGAGAAGTAAACTGACTTCATTTTTAAATACTTCTATTACCCCTCCATCGCTCATAAATTCTTTCCTTCCAGATTCAAATTCTATTTTTATCTTTCCGGGATGAATAACAGAAAGTAGTTCCGTATGATTTGGAAATATCGTAATCTCCCCAGCCATTGTGGGTAGATTTATACTTTTTGCTTCTTCGTTAAATATTAATTTTTCTGGAGTAATAACTTTAACTATCATGTTATTTGTTTGAGTCAATAACTTCTTCTATTGTTCCTTTCATATAGAATTTATCTTCTGAAATATTGTCTAATTCTCCTGAAATGATTTTATCAAATCCATCAATGGTGTTTTCAACTTTTACGTATGTACCAGGAATACTTGAAAATTGTTCAGCAACAAAGAAAGGTTGTGATAAGAACTTTTGAATTTTTCTTGCTCTGTCTACAACAATTTTATCCTCGTCTGCTAATTCTTCAATTCCTAAAATAGCAATAATATCTTGAAGTTCTTTATATCTCTGAAGAATTCTCTTTACTTCAAGAGCAACTCTGTAGTGCTTCTCTCCCACAATTCTTGGACTCAAGAATGATGAAGAAGATTCAAGTGGGTCAACAGCTGGATATAATCCAAGTGAAGCAATAGCACGAGATAAAACAAGTTGAGAGTCTAAGTGAGAGAAAGTAGCCACAATAGCTGGGTCTGTTAAATCATCAGCTGGAACATAAATAGCTTGCACAGATGTAATAGAACCATCTTTAGTAGAAGTTATTCTTTCTTCAAGCTCACCAATTTCAGAGGCTAGTGTTGGTTGATATCCTGTTTGAGATGGAATTCTTCCAAGAAGAGCTGATACTTCTGAACCAGCTAAAACGAAACGGAAAATGTTATCCATAAATAACAACACATCTTTCTTTTCCTTGTCTCTAAAATATTCTGCAATAGTTAATCCAGTAAAAGCAATTCTGTATCTAATACCAGGAACTTCGTTCATCTGACCAAATACCAAAGCAGTGTTTTTTAAAGCTCCAGACTCTTCCATTTCTAGATAAATATCGTTTCCTTCTCTTGATCTTTCTCCAATACCAGCAAAAACAGACACTCCATCATGTACTTTTGCAACATTTCCGATAAGCTCTTGAATTAAAACTGTTTTTCCTACTCCAGCACCTCCAAACAATCCTACCTTTCCTCCTTTTGGTAATGGACATAATAAATCAATTGCTTTAATTCCTGTTTCAAGAATTTCTGTTTGACTGCTTTGGTTTTCGTAAGAAACTTTATTTCCAACAATCGGAGAAAATGCCGCAGCCTTAACGTCTCCTTTATTATCAATTGGTTGTCCTAAAACATTCAAAATTCTTCCTAGAACTTCTTTTCCAACAGGAACAGTAATAGGTTTTCCTAAAGATTCAACCTCGTCTCCTCTTTTTAAACCTTCTGTTACTCCCATGGCAAGACACCTTACCTTATCCTCACCTAAAATCTGCTCTACTTCTAGAATCAAATTTTTATCTTTAATTATAAGGGCTTCGAATAGTGATGGACTTTTTCCTCCTTCAAATTCTACATCTACTACCGGGCCAATAATTTGTATTACTTTTGCCATATCTTAAAATTTTAATTATTATTCCATCGCTTCTTTTGTAGAAGAAATTTCAGAAACTTCATTTGTAATATGCTGCTGCCTTGCCTTATTGTATTCAAGTTTTAATCCGCCTAAAATATCTGAAGCATTATCAGAAGCATTTCTCATCGCAATCATTCTTGCTGAATGTTCAGCAGTATTAGCTGACAAAACAAACTGATAAATTAAATAAAGCATAAATTCACGAACAACTTCGTTTAAAACCTTTTCTTTTGTTGGTTCTAAAATATGTTCCACTTTTTGCTCCATCCCTTCTTCGTCTTCTTTAATAAAACTTTCTGTTATACTTTTATCTAAAGGAAACAGCTGAACTTGTTTTGGTTTTTGTGAAAAACTTGAAATAAAATCAGTAAATATAAAATAGATTCTGTCGTAATCTTTTTGTTCAAAAGATGCTACTAAGAAATCAGCTATTTCTTTTACTTCATCGTATTGAAAGAATTCTCCAACGTTAGTATATGTATGCTTAGCGATTAATCCGCTCTTCTTAAAAAACCTAATTGCTTTTTTTCCAATAGGCATGACTTCGAAATCAGCAGCACCATACTCTTTTTTAAATTCTGCAATTTGTTTTGTTGCGAATTTTAAAACGTTTGCATTGAAAGGTCCACAGAATCCTCTATCAGAAGCAACCACACAAACCAAGACCTTCTTAACCTCTCTTTGCTCTAAGAATATAGATTCGTTATTCTCTAAATCTTTTTTAAGTCTTCTTAAGATTCTCGCCATTGTTGTCCTAAATTCTTTTGTTTCATTAAATCTCTTCTGAGTCTTTCTCATTTTAAGAGCAGCAAAAGTCTCAAGGGCAGCGGTTATGTCCGTAATGTTCTTTACTGATCCAATTTTTGCTTTAACTGATCTTAGATCCATAAGATTCTTTTACTTTTTTAACAATATCTTCTATTTCTTTTCGAGTAACATCTGAAAGTTCTCTTGATTTTTTAATCTCTTCGAAAAGTTCTGGTTTAGAAACCTCAATCTCTTCAAATAATTTTTGCTCAAAAGTATCTACGTCTTCTGGTTTTAAATCTTCGATAGAACAAGATGTAGCGGCATAGATTATAACTGCTTCTCTCTCAAATGAAAGTGGCTCTAAATCTTTTTGTTTTAAAATCTTAATAATAGCTTTTCCTTTTTCAAGAATCTTCTTTGTTTCTGGATCAAGCTCTTCTGTAAATTCAGAAAATCTTTCTAACTCTTGGAACTGTGTTAAGCTTAATTTAAGACTTCCACAAGCTTTTTTCATCGCCTTTGTCTGAGCTGCAGAACCTACTCTTGATACAGAAGCTCCAATATCCATAGCTGGTTTTTGGTTTCTTCTAAACAAGGTAGAGTCTAAGAAAATCTGTCCGTCTGTAATAGATATTACGTTTGTTGGAATATATCCAGAAATATCTCCTGCCTGAGTTTCAATGATTGGAAGGGCGGTTAAAGAACCTCCTCCTTTTTCATCAGAAAGCTTAGCCGCTCTCTCAAGTAATCTTGAGTGCAAGTAGAAAACATCTCCTGGATAAGCTTCTCTGCCTGGTGGTCTTCTTAGAATAAGAGAAATTTCTCTCCAAGCCCAAGCTTGTCTTGTTAAATCATCATAGACAAGTAAAGCATGTTTCTTGTTATCTCTAAAATATTCACCAATAGTAACTCCTGCAAATGGAGCTAAGTAAATCAATGAAGCTGGGTCGTCTGGAAAAGCAGCAACAATAATAGAATATTCAAGTGCTCCTGCATCTTCAAGAGTCTTTACTAATCTTTTTACCTTACTCTTTTTCTGTCCGCAAGCAACATAGACACAAATTGGTCTATCTACTTCGTTTTTTTGATTGATTATTGCATCAAGAGCAATGGCTGTTTTACCAATACCCTTATCTCCAATAATTAATTGTCTTTGTCCTCTTCCAATTGGAGTTAAAGCATCAACAATCTTAACTCCTGTATGCATTGACTGCTTAACTGGTTGTCTGTCCATAACAGAAGGACCCTTTCTTTCAAGAGGCATCTTTTGCTTTGTAACAATTTCTCCTTTTCCGTCGATAGGATTTCCAAGTGGATCAACAACTCTTCCCAAAAGCTCTTCTCCAACATTGATAGAGAAAACTTTTCCAGTTCTTTTAACTGTTTGACCTTCTTTAATTTTTGAAGCATCTCCTAGTACCACAGCTCCAACTTCAAACTCTTCCAAGTTCAAAATTAGACCATAAGTATTGGCTTCTTCAAAAAATATAAGTTCAAAGTTTTCTACATTTTTAAGTCCAGAAATCTTAGTAACAACATCTCTTACCTCAATAACCTCTCCTACTTCTTCTGTTTCTGACTTAATTTCAATGCCCTCTAATTCTTTTTTAAATTTTTCAATTATATCCATAGGCCTTGTTCTTTATTTTTATTAAAATATCTTTAATAGACGCTTTAATAAGATAGTCTTTTGTTTTAATACGAAAACCTCCTATTAAATCTTTATCTACAACGTAATTAATGTTCTTATTCTTTCCGGCGAGACTTTCTATGTTTTTATCAATTTCTTGTCTTAAATTTTCGCTAATTTCTGTTGCTACAAAAACATCAACCTTACTTTCTTTTTCCTTAATTATTTTAAACTTTTTAATAATTGCTGGGATAAGATAAATTTTCTTATCTAAAGCTAAAAATAAGTTCTTAATAACTTTTTCTTCATTTGCATCCTTTTCTTCAAGGGCTAAATAAAGGGCTCTTGCCCAAGCTACAATTTCCTTATCTTTTTTCATTCAAAGTCTTTAAATAACTATTAATAATTTCACCGTTTTCTTGCTCTCCAATTTTATTTTTTAAAATCTTTTCAGCCAAAGAAATAGAATTGTCAACAATTTGTCTTTTTGTTTTTTCTATTTCTTTTAATTTAAGATCTCCAGCCTCTTTTTCAGCCTTAAGTAAAAGTTCTTTTTTGACCTCATTCAAAGCCTGCATTGTTTTTTCTTTTCTCTTTTGGGCTTCTTGTTCGGCTTCAGACAAAATTACCTTTCTATCCTCTTCATTCTTTATCTTCATTTTTTTGTCTATCTCCCTTAAATCATTTAATTTTTGTTCGGCCTTCTCTTCTTTAAGAACTCCTTCTCTAATTTTTTTCTGCCTTTCGTCAAGCATCTTAAAAAGAGGTTTGAAAACAAATTTAGAAAGCAAAATGAACAAAATTGTAAAATTAAGTAATTGTCCTACAAACGTAATAATTAAATTTGTTCCTTCTTCCATAATTATAAATTTATGCTACTACGAAAATTAAAATAAGAGAAATAACAAGTGCATAAATAGCAATAGCTTCGGCGAAAGCGATTGCCAAAATCATACCTGTTTGAATCTTAGATGCTGCTTCTGGATTTCTTCCAATAGCTTCTGATGCTTTAGAACCAATTAAACCAATTCCGATTCCTGGTCCAATGGCACCAATACCAATTGCTAATGCTGCTGCTAATGCGATTTGTGGATCTATCATATTTTTATTATTTTTATTTATTATTTATTATTATCTTTTAATTTTTTTTCTAAATAAGGAAGTATTATCTTATAAACCATTACTCCTCCTAATATTACTCCTCCCAATATTCCTACTATTAAATAAGTCGGGGATGTTCCAAAAATGCTATCTATCCATACTCCCAAAAGTAGAAAACCTACTAAGGGAAGTGCCATAAGGATTCCGACTTTCATTCCTAAAAAAATTGTATTAATTTTACTCATGCTCTTCCAGTTCAACCGTTATTACATAAAATATTGCAATTAATGAAGAAAAAATCAAGGCTTGAATGAATCCAACCAAAACTTCAAGGGCTAAGAAAGGTAAAGGAACGATGAAAGCAATAAGAGAGGAAACAACCATTAAAAGCATTTCTCCTGCGAATAGGTTTCCAAAAAGTCTTAACCCCAAAGAAAAAGTTCTTGTAAATTCTCCAAGAGCCTCCAAAATTCCCACAAAGAAATGTATTGGACTCTTAAAATTAATATATTTCCCTAAATATGGAAATAAACCAAGTTTAGAAAGTGCCTTTACGTGAATATATACCATTGAGAATATAGCAATAGAGAAAGTAAACATTAAATCAGAGCTTGGAGACCTTAAAAAAGGAAAAACTCCTAGTCCAGGAATCAATTCAATTAAATTAGAACAAAATACGTAGAAAAAAATTGTAGCGCATAATGGAAATATCTCCATAGTTCTTTCTCTTTTCCCCGTAATACTATCAATGAAAGCAAAAATGGACTCTATTATCCATTCAAAAAAGTTTTGCGCACGAGATGGAATTAAATTTTTGTTTTTCAAACCAAATGAAAAAGCGGCAAAAATCAAAACCGCAACTACTGTTGCAATCACATATGTATTAGTGACTCCTAAAAAGTTTTCTCCTATTAATCCTAGTGCGTGCATATCTATTTTTAATTACATTTTCCATGTTAGATAAAAAAACTTAAATAGTCAAGATTCCTTGACTTTTTGTTTTACAGTGGTAAAATAGTCTTAGTAAATTTATTTGGCGATTATCATGACACAAAACATTGCTCTCGCAGAAAAAACTGTCCCCGAACTTATGTCCGTATTAAATTCTTTAAGCATAGAAGAAATCGAATGCATTCTTTTTCCAAAATTGAGTTACTCAAGTATGGAGGAGATTAATTCTTGCCTTCTTTCTATTCTAGAGAATTTTAAAATAAGAAACGCTCCCGAAAGCAGTATTTATTTCGTGAAAGAAATACTACAAAAAGGGTGGGGATCTTTAATGGACGAGGTAACGCTAGCATATTAAGGAACGATAACAAAATCGTTCCCTTTTTTTATTTTTTCAAATTCTTCTAGAATAACCTGTTTTTCGTTCCACTCCTCTCTTCTCCCATTACTCCACATAATACAAGTCTCTGAACCCTTCCCGGTGATAACAATTGTGTCTCCTTCTTTAGCTAAAGATAAAGCTTTGGAAATAGCTTCCCTCCTATCAAATATCTTTATTGGGTTTTGGACTCCTTCTCCCACTTCATCTATTATTTTTTGAGGGTCTTCGTCATAAGGGTCTTCATTGGTAATAATTACCTGCTTAGCATAACGAGAGGCTAATTCTCCGAGTACAGGTCTTTTCCATTTATCTCTTCCTCCTCCACAAGAACCTAAGACAACAATGTTTGGTTTTAAATATTGATATACTTTTTCAAGAGCGTTAGGAGTGAAGGCATAATCTATAAAAACAGTAAAAGGTTCTGATATAATTTTTTGCATCCTTCCTGGAATTCCTTCTACTTCAGTGATTCCTTTGCTACATTGTTCTAAGTTCATTCCTTGCGAAACTCCAAGAGCAATGCCTGCTAAACAATTATAGACATTGAACTCTCCCAAAAGATTAGTTTTAAAACTAACACTACCTACCCTAAACTCTGAAAAAGTATCAGTGACTAAAATCTCTTTAACGCAAATATCAGAATTTTTTGAAAGAGAATATGTTATTTTCTCTTTAGCAAAAAAAGAATTAAAATAATCGAAATGTGAGTCATCCTCATTTAAGATATGAATCCCTTTTACATCATTAAAAAACTTTCCTTTAGCTGCTTTGTAATTTTCAAAGCTTCCATGAGACTCAATGTGTTCTTTGGATAGATTGGTTAAAATAGCAACATCAAAATCAATAAACTTATGCCTAAACTGCTCAACACCTTCTGAGGTTACTTCTATAATCGCATAATCACACTTCTTATCTACCGCTTCTCTTAAAAATTCCTGAATTTTAAATCTTCCAGGCATGGTCATTTTTAAATCATTCACTATCTCTTGTTCTCCAATCTTAAAAGAAATAGAAGACATTGTCGCCACCTTATATCCTCCAGCTTCTAAAACTTTTAAACAAATACTTGCTGTTGTTGACTTTCCATTTGTACCAGTAATACCAATTACTTTAATTTTATTACTTGGAAAACCAAAGAGAAACGCTCCCAAAAGGGCTAGTAAATAATGATAAATCTTAAATCCAAATTTTGGTATGTATTTTTTAATCATCTTCCTAAAAATTGAAGAGCTTCTTTTATTCTTTCCTCTATCTCTTTTGTCTCTTCGTTAACTTGAGATAGGGCTGTTTTAATTTCTTTTCTTGTAAATCCTAAAGATTCTAGAGCGCTATATACTTCAACATCTTTATCTTGATTCTTTTCAATCTCTTTTATTTTTCCAGTAAGTTCAAGTAGAATCTTTTGCATCTTCTTTGCTCCAATTCCTTTAGGAGCTTTTTCATTCTCTAATTTATATTTTAATTTTTGAAGAGAGCCTGCTCCAGCAAAAATCAAAGCAATCTTAGGTCCTATCCCTGAAATAGTTTTTAAAAATTTAAATAACTGCAATTCATCAAAACTAAGAAAACCATATAACTCTATTTCTTTTTCCTTTAAAACAAGTTGTGTGTATATTTCCTCTTCGGTTCCTTTCTTTATTCTTTCTAGATTCAAAGGAGACAAGAAAACTTCATACCCTATATCATTTACTAGCAAAAAAATACTTTTGGGTCCTTTGTATGTTACCACTCCTCTTAAATATGTAATCATACTTAAAATATACCATATCTTTAACTTTTTTGAAATATGAATCAGAACTATTGCATAATTTTATAATTTAGTATATATTATACCCATGCCAATACTAAAGTCAGCAAAAAAACGTCTAGTTCAAGACGAAAAAAAGAGATATGCAAACTTTTTAAAAAAGAGAGAGATGAAAGACATCTTGAAAGAAGTTCGTGCTTTGGTTGCTTCAAAAAATAAAGACGAGGCTACAAAATTGTTGCCAAAACTATATAAATTAATTGATAAAGCAGCAAAGACAAACGTTATTAAAGAAAACACAGCTTCTCGTAAAAAATCAAGAATTACAAAGCTTGTAAACTCAATTAAATAAAACAAAGAAAGACGCCTTAAGGCGTCTTTTTTTTGTCTATATCTTAAATACTTTTAAAACTATGAAGGCTAGGAAGGTTCCTGCTATTCCGGTGATCAATTGCGGATAGCTCATTGCGTAAAGAATAGGGGCAGGAAGAAAGCTGAATAACTGACTACTTGCAAAAAATAGAAAACTAAACTTTAGAATTGCTCCTATAGCTCCTCCGAGTATTAAACTTCTATTTTTAAAATGATTAAAAGTTAAAATTAAAATTATATTTCCCATAATAATAAAAGGGGTGAAGGGCAAAAGAACGGGAGCCATTAATCCTGTGGCTATAGAAAATAAACTTGGGAGAATGGCTATTCCTAAAGATTTTTTAATTCCTAAAAATACAACCGAAGAAAGTAAAAGACAGTTTACAATAATTCCTGTGATAAATTGATTTTTAAAAATAACTTGAGCTAAAATAATAATTCCTAAAACAGTTAAGAATTGAGCTAAAGGAATTATGACACTTTTTGTTTTTGTAATTACTTGTTCCATATTTTAATTTTCTTTTTCTTTTTTAGAAAAATGCGTATAACAAATTTTCTTTATTAAATTTTTATCTGTTAAGAAATCTTTATAAATTTTTTGGACAATTGGATTTTCGTCCGCAATTCTAATCTCTTCATTTTCATCAATCTGATATAAACCTTCAGATCTTTTTCTTCTTATTTCTCTACTAGTTGGAACTGGCTGTCCTCCCCCACCAACACATCCATGAGGACAAGACATGACTTCTATGTAATCAAATTCTCTAAGGTGATTTTCAATTATTTTTCTTGCGTTTAAAAGTCCATTAACAACCGCTATTCTAATTTTAATTTCTCCTATTTCAACTGTAGCCTCTTTGATTTCTTCCTCTCCTCTAAATTCTTTGAAATCTATTTTATCTAACTTCTTGTTTAATAATTTAAAACAAGCTGTTCTTGTTGCTGACTCAGCTACTCCTCCCGAAGAGCCAAAGATAACACCAGCACCAGAAGGAATTCCTAAAATCTCATCTCTAGGCTCGCCCTCAATTGAATTAAGGTCTATTTTATTTTTAAGAAACATTCTTGCCAGTTCATGAGTGGTTAAAACATAATCAACCGAGCCCTTTAGTTCCTTTCTTTGAATTTCATATTTTTTAGAAATGCAAGGCATAACCGAAACAACAACAATATCTTCAGGTTTAATATTTTCTTTTTGAGCAAAATATGTTTTTATTATTCCCCCTAAAACAATATGAGGAGATCTAACTTCTGTTAAATTAGGAATAAGCTCTGGCTTGTAAAATTCTACGAACTTGACCCATGCCGGACAGCAAGAAGTAAACATAGGAAGTTTTTCTTTTTTGGTTAATCTTTCTATTAGTTCATTTGCCTCTTCTATGGTTACTATGTCTGCACCAACTGAAACATCAAAAACTTTTTTAGCTCCTAGCTTTTTAATCCCAGCAATCATTTTTTCTATCACAACTGAACCATATTCCATTTCAAATTCTTCCCCAATACTTGTTCTTATCGCAGGAGCGAATTGAAAGACAACATATTTATTATTTTTAATTTCTTTTTCAATTTGCAGCGATGGATCGACTCCAGAGAAAGAACCTGAAGGACAATGAACAACACACTGGCCACAATAGACGCAATCTTTATTTTTATCCTTTGAAGGAGTGACGACATGAAAACTTCCTTCTTTTTTTATTTCTAAAAAACCAATCCCTTGCTTCTCGCAAGTTTCTACACAATTAGAACAATTAATACATTTAGAAGAATCAAAAGTAAGAACGTTGTTAAAATCATATTGAGGGTAATCTTTTTTTCTATCCTCCCATCTATTAATATGAAGACCCCAAGCTTTTGCTAAATTAAGCATCCTGCATCTATTATTCCAAATGCAATCACCACATTTCTCAGCGTGTTGAGAAAATAGTAATTCTAAATTTGTTTTTCTCACTTTTAAAATTTCTGGAGTTTTTGTTCTAACAATCATTCCTTCTTCAGGATAAGTTCCACAAGAAGTAAACAAACCTTTTCTTCCTTCTATTTCAATAACACATAAACCACATCCTTCTTTTGGAGAATTGTCTGAGTGATAACAAAGCGAAGGAATTTTTATACCATTCTCTCTTGCTATTTCTAAAATGCATTTCTTTTCATCAGCAATAATTTTTTTTCCGTCTATTTGTATATTAATCATTTTAAATAACTTTATTAATTAAACTTCGAAAAGGAGTTGGGATAGATTTTCCAAGCGCGCAAAAACTTGTTTTTTCTAATGTTAAAAATATCTCATCTAAAACTTTCAAATCTAATTTTCTTGTTTTAACCATCTCTAAAATTCTGTAAGTCCCTTCTCTGCAAGCAGTACATTTATCACAATTCCCGTTTACTAAAAACTCTGCCCATTTTTCCATTAACTGATAAGGGTCTTCTTCGTAAGAAATAACTCTGATAAAACCTTCTCCAGAAACTAAATTATCAAATTCTTTTTCAATCATTATTTCTCCCACAGCCCCTCCACCTATTTGAGTATAAAAAGGAACATCTAAATAACTCTTAGTTTCTTTCAAAATTTCTCTTATACTCATTCCTTCTTTGAGCTCATAAACTCCTCCTTTAATTTTCTCTCCCACAATCATATAGAATCTTTCTCCCTGATAATCTCCCTTTGCTATCTTTGAAACATAATAAAAAGTTTCTACATTGTTCACAAGTGTTGGCATATTAAACAAACCTTTTTCAGAAACAAAAGGAGGTCTTTTTCTTGGCTCAGGATTTTTTCCTTCTATGAAATTTATTGCTGAAGATTCCTCCCCACCAATATATCCAGTATCTTCTTCGATTAAAGTAATGTTTAAACTTTTTAATAATTCTTTATCAATCAAAGAAGAATATTTTTTATTTAAATAAATGTATGCGAAAGAATTATCTATAGTTTCTAAAGCAATTTGAATTCCAGAAATTACTTCTTTGAAATAATTTTCTAAAATGTATTTATCTTTTGCTAAATCTAATTCTCCCTCAGCCGCATTGCAAATTATGTACTTTTTAGGAGCTTTACTATTTAAGACACTCTCCCATTTTAAATAAGTGGGAAAGCCAGCGCCACCTCTGCCTTTTAAATTAGCTTCTTTTAATTTTTGAATAATATCTTTTTTCATTAAAGTAAAGAGGCAATCCAATCAATAATAAATTCGATGACCATAAAGCCTACAATTAAAATACCAATAACTATTAAGTAATCTCCTTTTTTCATATTTCTAATATTAATGTTTCTATAGCGATACTCTCGTCTATTTTTCCTGTTTTAATTCCTGAATCAATTTCTAAAATCTTACTATATATTCTTTTTAAATCTTCGAAAGAAAATTTTTCAGATTGATAAAAAGCTTTTCTCGCGACAAAAGGATTCAAGGAAGTTTTTCTGTAATCTTCAGCTGTCTTTACAATTAGCATACTTTTAAACTGATAAGCAATCATGGCTAATAGTCCAAAAACAGATTCTCCTTTATCTAAATGCTTCTTAATTAACTTTATCGCTTTCTCTTTATTTTTATCCGCCAAAGCATCTACCGTACTAAATATATTTGTCTCTGCTTGAATGTTAATTAACAAATTAACATCTTTTTCTGTAATCTCTTCTTTGTCTCTATAGGCAATTAATTTACTTATTTCATTATGTTGTCTCCATAAATCACTACCAATATATTCAATTAATAAGTCTAACGCTTTTAGGGAAATCGTTCCTCCATTTTTAGTAATCTCTTCCTTGACCCATTTTCTTAATTCATCTTCCTTCAAAAGTTCAAATTCTTCAATAGTTGCTTTTTTTCTAATAAAAGAATAAAGAACGTCTCCCTTTAAAACTTTATCTTTTTCGTAAAATATAATTACATTTTCTGAATCAAGAAAATCCTTTCCTTTTTCTTTTATTTCTTCTTTTAAATTTTTATTCAAAAAAATATTTTCAATAATGATTAATTTTTTTTCGTTAAAAAAAGAAAGTCCTAAGACCTCATTTTTTAATTCTTCAAAAGTTAAAATTTTTCCATCTAAAAATCTTTCGTTAATGCCGCTTTCATTTTTAAATTCTTTTTTAATTTCGTTCAATCTGTTTTTTGAACGATATGTATCTTTCCCGTAAAGTAATATAATCATTTATTTTTGACAATGAGGACAATAAAATGTTCCTCTTGCTCCTATCTTAACATATCTAATAATTCCGTCACAGTCTTTACATTTCATCCCTTTTCTTCCGTAGACTAAAACAGAACTTTGGTAGTTTCCCTTAACTCCTTCGAGCCTTCTATAATCAGACATGCTGGTTCCTTTAAGCTCTAAAGCTTTCTTTAAAATTATTTTAATCGCTTCGTAAATATTTCTAATCTCTTCATCTTTCAAAGTTTCTGTTTTTCTTTCTGGATTAATTTTAGAAAGAAACAAAATTTCAGAAGCATAAATATTACCGATACCAGCTATTTTTTCTTGCTCCATTAATATTTTTTTAATGTTTGTTTTAGAACTTTTAATTATTTTTTCAAAATAGTCTAAAGTGAATTGTTCTGAAAAAGGTTCTGGTCCGAGTTCATTAATTTCTTTTAAATTAGAAAATTCTTTTTTTGTATAAAGTTCTATTTTCCCAAATTGTCTCAAATCTGAAAAACCCAACTCTTCTCCTGAATCTAAATAGAAAATAATATGAACATAGTTATTGTATGGGTCCTCTTTAATTGGTCCTTCAATTATTGAAAAAGATTGATTGTTTTCTATTTTCCATTTTCCTAAAAGAAAATGTCCTGTCATTTTAAGGTGGACCAATAAAATACAATCATCAGATAGTTCTATAATAATATACTTTGCTCTTCTTCGGACTTCTATTATTTTTTTACCTTTCAATTCCTTAGCAGAAAAATTCTTGATAAGTTTTTCCTTACCAACCCAAACATCTTGAATTATTTTTCCTACAATCTTCTCATTAAGTTCGTCGACTATAGTTTGTACTTCTGGTAATTCTGGCATAATTTTTAAAATAATTTTAAATTATCTCCCGCTCCAGTTCCTGGTATTCTTTGAATTAAAGTTTTGAATCCAAAATTTTCAAAAGCCTCAACAACTTCTTGTTTCTCAAACTTTCCGAATTTACATTTTTCTAACTCAAATTCAAAATCAACATCTGTTCTAATACGAGCAAGTTCTTTGCTTAAAAAAGCCATTTCTTTTCCTGTGATAAGTTTCTCTTTTACCGCTCCTTTTATCAAATCAATATTTTCGTAAATACCTTCAAGGTAAGAATAATCATTAAGCAAATTAATTGCTGTTTTGTCTCCAATACCAGCAACTCCAGGAATATTATCAGAAGAATCTCCTTTAAGAGCTTTAAAGTCTATTACTTGTTTTGGATAAAAACCATACTTTGAATAAACTTTCTTTTCGTCAAAAATATCAGCAGTATTTATGCCGTGACCCAAGAAAAAAACCTTTGTAAAATTATCAATCAATTGAAGGTTGTCTAAATCTCCTGACAGAATTACTTTTTCTAAATTAGAAATTTCTTTTTTAGATATAGTTCCTATTAGGTCATCTCCTTCAAACCCTTCTTTTTCAAAAATAGGGATATTGAACTTTTTTAAAATATCTTTTACAAAGGGTATTTGAAAATACAATTCGTCAGGAGCTTTTTGTCTATTCGCTTTGTAGTCACAATATAGATCTTTTCTAAAGTTACATTTTGAAACATCAAAACAAGCCGCGATATAGTCTGGCTCTAATTCTCGAATAGCTTTGAATAAAAAAGTTATGTATCCATACACCGCATTTACTACCTCCCCCTTCTTATTCTTAAGTGGTGGTAAGGCATGAAACGCTCTATGAATTACTGAGTTGCTGTCTATAATTATTATCTTTTCCATGTTTATATTGTTACAAAAAAAACACAAAAAAGGAAGTCTTGTGTTTTTTATTTTTAATTTAAATTCAATTTACCCCCGACAGTATTTTTCTTAAAAAGAAAAATACACGTTCAGACGGTCAGATCGACGACGATTACCTGGCGCAGCGGAACCCGACGTCACTGAACGAATACGAAGGCGAAACGTTCAGCTGCAAAGCAAACACTCCTGCGTTCGAAGTGCGGCCCCAATGCAGAGAACGAAGAAAAGCATGAACATCTCCCGAAGGATAAACAGCCCCATTATCAGTATAAATCCTACCAAACCCTAATGCTCCAGTTGTTAAACTTGTACTTAAAGGTCCTACTATTGAATATGGTGTTTTTGAAGTATAGGTTATGGCATTAAATTCTCTCCAGGCTTCAGCATAATTAGGAAGCTCAGAAGTATATTTTGTTTCGTCTACCCATTCGTAGACGTTTCCAGACAAGTGATAGATTTCTTGTCCGTTGCTTAATTTAAGTTTAGCTAAATCATTAAGTATTCCTGTTTCTGGGTCACCTCCATTGTAATTACCTTCGGCTGCATCTCCTACGTTTCCTCTTTTTAATACACCTGAACCAACGGCTCCTCCTGTCCAGTTGCTAGCTACTTGTTCAATGTCTCTAGCGATTGCCATCCACTCGGCGTTAGTGATTAAATGTGCTCCGATTGATTCACATTCTGCTTTGGCTTGAATTTGAGTAATAGTTCTCCAAGGGAGTTCTTCTCCTGTTGATGTAGGACTGTTTGAAGTTAAGACAACAGA
>CAZJOO010000001.1:1534-35571 GCA_964547725.1 uncultured Candidatus Saccharibacteria bacterium | reverse complement strand
CTTTTAAGTTGACGGTCACAGGTTCGAGCCCTGTTGGGGGCACAAAGTATTATTTCTATAAAAAAATTAGGAAGTTGCAGCTTGCATACTTCCTATTTTGTTTACGTACTGTGAAACTTCTTGATTTAAGCAAATAACATTAGTCTCTTTTTTGATTCTTTTGTTTTCATCAATTGCAATAATTATTGCTTTGATGTTTGCATCGATTAGGGCTTCAGTACTTCTATTTCCGAAACTGATAACAACGTCTTCCTTGCTTATCTCTGGAATTCCTTCGAATAAAGAAACGACGATGGCTTCGGGAACAAGGCTTTTAATGCCTTTTTCTCTCAGAACAAATGGATAATAATTTTCCTTGTGTTCTAAGATATATGTTTTGGAGGAGGCTTTCTTATGTTTTAAGGCCTCAATAGCAAGCAATTCTCCAATCTTTACATCGTCTGGTCCCAGATATGTAAGGATTGGTAACTTGATATTTTCCGGAGAGGGAGAGTTTACGGCAACTATTTTTCCAGAGAATTTTTTAAGAATTTCTTCCATCTCTTTCATTCTATTAATGTAACAGAATGAAACAAATAAAGTGTTTTCTTCTTTATTCTCGTTGCTGGAAATAACCTCTTCTAATTTTGAAAGGTATTCATCTTCGTTACAGTACTCTTCCGACACGGAATTATTCCAAAACGTTACATCATTTTTCTCAGCTAAGTACTCTAATTTTCTGCAGATTTCTGTAAAGATTTCTGAGTAAAATTCGCCTGACTGAGAAAGGTCGCTTGTTCTTGATGGAAAAACGGTGATCCATTTATGTTCTCCGCGAATGAATTTTTCTACTCCTTCACAAGCTTCATCATCAGTCATTTGAATGAGTGGATGCTTCATTAAGAAGGCTGAACATGCAAGGAGTGGTCCTCCTATTTTTCGATCGAGAGCAACCTTAACCAATCTAATGGCGTCGATAATGACACCAGCAGAATTTGGTGAATCGGTTACTTGCAACCTGGTAAAAATTTTGATTTGATTTTCTCCAAAACCAGTTCCAAGCATACTAATAAATGCTTCTTTTTCATCCCCCAAGAAAGGTATGTAGTCAGCGGGGCCGACATGAAGATCGTCGTAATTGAGTCTCTCTAATAACTGAGACTCGACAGACTCTGTTTTAGAAAGTTTTTTCGAACTAAGTCTCAGTGGATCTTTCATATTGGCAAAGTCAGTGTTTCCACCAACATTTAATTGGTAACTATTTTTACACGATATTCCTCTTTGAGAGAATAAATGAGCTAACGCTCTGTGAATGATAGTTGCTCCCAACTGTGATTTTACATCATCTCCTAAACAAGGGATTCCAGCGTCTTCGAATTTCTGTGCCCAAGTTTCGTCGGAACAAATAAATTCTGGCATGGCATTGATGAAAGCCACATTAGCATCCAACGCTGCTTGAGCATAAAATGCGGTTGCTTTTTTTGAGCCGACTGGCATGTAGTTGATTAATATTTGTGCTCCTGTTTCTTTGAGCAGGTTTACAACATCGACTGGTTTTTCGTTAGATGGTAAAAAGGTCCTATCTTTTGGATAGGTTCTCATTAGTTCGGATACACCATCAAGCACTGGCCCCATTTGCACAACAACGCCTGTTTTAGGCATTTTTTTACAGAATCTGGTAGTGTTATTTGGTTTGGCGAAAATTGCTAACGAGACATCTTTTCCAACTTTTCTTTTGTCGATATCGATTGCTGCAACAATTTGAATATTAGAGACAAGGTAACCACAAATAGTAGGATGCATTAATCCTGGTATAAAGCCAGATTTAATTTTTCGGTAATATGTTAGACCTTGAATTAAGGCACTTGCACAGTTACCAATTCCTGCAATTGCGATTTTGATCGTGTTTTC
Source organism: uncultured Candidatus Saccharibacteria bacterium (assembly GCA_964547725.1). Classification (GTDB taxonomy): domain Bacteria; phylum Patescibacteriota; class Minisyncoccia; order Minisyncoccales; family Minisyncoccaceae; genus JAAZMU01. The sequence goes on along the minus strand of CAZJOO010000001.1, from coordinate 33,681 downwards.
GGTACATTCTTTTCCGGTGTTAATTTTTTGTGACATTTTAGAAACTCCAAAATTTCAATGTGCTACCATGAACAAAAGTTCATGACTTAATTATAGAATAAATAGATTAAAATGTCAATGGTATTATCCTTGAATATATGGAGTTTTGTTTTTTAAAGCAAGCTCTGCTTTATGCAATTCTGTTCCTAGATATATTGCGTGAGTGATGTCTGTTATAAAGGTATTGATTTGATTTCTAATTTCTTCAGCACTACTTCCTTTAAATTCTTGCAAAAAAGTTCCTTCGGCGTCAAAATGTTTTACAATCATTTCATTATTATTAACTTCAATAACAAAATTTCCTCTTGGGTCTATTTGACATTCTAGTTTTGGTTTGTTCTTTCCAATCATTTTTTGCGCTTCAAGAAAATCACGTTCGTAAATATGAGCAGAACAAGAAACGACAATCAACTTACCAATTTTAAAGCTTAACGCTTCGGCTATTTCTTTTTGAATTTTTAAGAGTCCGTAAGCATTTTGAGGCCAGGCTCTAAACATATCATTACTGCGAAAATAGGCGGTTAAATAGAGGGTATCTTTTTGGACTAGGGTTTGAACTAAATCAAGACAAGGAGCTTTTGCGTTTCCGCAATCTTTTTCAACATTCCAAGTAAAAGCAATTGCCCTTCTAGAATAATTTTCTTTTTTAAGTTCATTAATTATTTCTTCTATTTGATTTATTCCGTTGTGTTTTCTTAATCTACTTCCATAAGTGTATTCTACACCTTCAAAAACACAGTCTGTCATCACTTGGGGGTAATAGTTTAATAAGTCATCTTTGTTGAAATAGAGGTAGGAAGGAAGATATGGATTATCAGGGTCGTCATTGCTAATAACTGTCATTATATTAATTAACTCTCTTTGCTTCTCTCCATAAGAACTTAATTTTTCAAAACCGAATTTGAAGATTCTATCTAGAACCTTAAGCCAAACATCAGAAACTTTTTCTCCTTCAATTCTAAAACCAACTTTTTCAGAAGGAAAAGTATTTACTCCTTTAGCTAAATGATCCTCAAAATTAAGCGGCTCATTAGTCCAGGTTTTAGGTAGAGATGTTAAGTCTATATTGCTTAGGGCTTCGTTAATTTCCGAAGCTTCGACAAAAAGAGAATGTTCTTTAAAATAATTTACAAATTCGTTTACTTTTTCTTCAGGTATTTCTTCGTGGATATATTCTTTTTTATCTCCAGCTAAAAAGCTTTTAAATTCTTTTACGCTTCCGGATAAATCTTTTCCAGTGATAATTAAAAAATTAATTTTAGGATTTAGAAATATATTCCTAATGATAAAATTTATTCCTTCTTTAGAATATAGTTGGCCAACAATCAAAGTTTTTTCTTTTGAGGCAGGAGAAAGTTCTTTAAAAATATCTTCTTTTTTTGTCCAACCTGTAACAATAGAAATACTTGAGTTTTCGCTCTCATTTATAATTAATTGATTGCTATAATATTTTGGCCAAGTTTGATTACTCATTTGTTCTTCTAACGTATTCTCCTCTTTCTGTATTAATTTCAATAATATCATCTTTATTAATAAAGAGGGGAGCGTTCATAATAGTCCCATTTTCAAGAGTAATAGCTTTATTACCCGAAGCGGCTCTATCGCCTTTAACTCCTGGAGTAACTTCTATTACTTTTAATTGTACTTTAATAGGAAGTTTAACGTTGATTATTTTATCGCCAAAAAGGAGAGTTTCTACCATTCCGTTAGTGTTCAAGAATTTTGCTTCTTCTCCGATTTGTTCTTCAGTTAATTCGAATCTATTTGAAGGATTATCAACTTCTGAAAAAACAAGTTTTCCTTTATTGTTATAGATAAATTTAGCTTCCTTTTTTTCTATATCAGCTTCTTCAAAGCTATCTCTTGGTTGAATTGTTTTTGTAATAACGCTTCCAGTTGCTAGATTCTTAAGCTTTGTTTGAAGGTAGGAATGTCCTCTACCTTTAAACACAGATTGAGCCTCTACGATTTCGTAAGGTTGTTCATTAACAATTATTACTTTTCCTTTTATAAGTTCTGAGTATGATAACATATTTTTATTGATTTTATTTTTTTATCTTCCAGACGATATCTTTTTTTTCGTCTCCGGCAAATTCAAGCCATTCTCCTTGGTCATTGATAACAAACCACTTCTTTTTCATTTGAGACCAAACCATTGGTTGATCTTCGTAAAAAGGTTTTTTAACAACTTCTTTTGGCTTAAGACTATCTAATTCTAACCACTTTTTAAAAACAGTTTCAATAGCATAATCAAGATTTCTTGATTTTGCCCAATCAGAAACTATGCTAATAGCTTTTTTGGCCGCTTCTTTAGAGCCAGCAAGTTCAATTAATTCTTTAGCAGGTCTAGTGAATCTAGAATAAATAATTTTTCTTTTTTTAGAATCTTCCTTTACTTGTTCTAGTGTGTATCCTTTGGTGTAGAAAAAATGATTTATTACTTCTTGAATTTCTGTTTCTTTTTTTTCTTTCATAGGACACGTATAATATTATTATAGAAATCTTTAACTTTTTCAAGCTCTTTTAGTCCTTTTTTAGTAATAGAATAGACCCTTCTTTGTCCTAATTGCTCACTGCTAACAAGTCCTTCTATCTCAAGAACGTAAAGAACTCTGTATGGAGTTATTTTTCCAGGCCTAAAGCCAAACCTTTTTTCTATATCAGAAGGGAAGTCCCAGCCATAATTAGGCTTGTCTTTTAGTAGGGTTAGAATATATACCCATAGGTTTCCTTTCGTGTTGTATTTTTTTAGTCTTAGAAAAGGATTCATACTTTAATGATAATTAATATTTTGAAATAAGTAAATAAGAAGTACTACTAAAATAGTAACACTATTAGCGAAGAATTAAAAGTTGAACATATTTGAACAACAAAATAAAATGTGTTATTATTTAAGAGATGAAACTATATAAAGAAATACCTTACTTATTGCAATTTTTCTGGTCAACTGGATTTAATATTACTTCAAAGGTTTTTCCTGCTTTTTTTGCTGGAGTTGCAAGCGCTTCTCAGATAAGTATAATCTATTCTCTTTATGCGGGTGCTAAATTTTTGGCATTGCCTTGTGGATGGGTTTCTGATGCACTCGGAAAAGGAAAAACATTATTTTATGTTTTTTTTGCATTGCCTTTGGTGGCTTTACTATTCACAATATCCGACTCTATTTCTTTTTTTGCTTTAATGTATTTTGTAATAGGAATATTGAGTAATTTTTATTATTCCTCTATTAGTAGCATTGTAACTATTTTACATAAAGAAAAAACAAAAGCTTTATTTAAACTAGAAAGTTTTTATCAAATAGGTGCTTTTATAGGACCAATCATAGGAGGAATGTTAGTTTTAAGAAGCGGTGGAATGGAGATGGCTTTTTATGTTTGGGCGATACTTGGAGTTATAGGATTAATCTTTTCTTATTTTCTTAAAAATAAAAACGTTGTTAAGGTACAAGACAAAAAGAAGCCTAGCGTTAAAAAGCTTTTTAATGACCTAGGTTCTAAAAAATGGGACTTCTTGTTTTATTTAGGAGTCGGTGGTTTTTTAACAGGATTTTTTGAATCAGTTATTAGCTTAGCTGTTCCTCTGTATCTGATAGCTGTTAATTTCGACATAGCAACAGTTGGTATTATTATTGGTTTTGGATCCATCGTTAGTATTGTTGGATTACTAGGCTTAGGAAAAGTTATGGATGGGATGGGGCACAAAAAATCATTAATAATTACTTCGTTATTAATTGCTATTTCTTCCATATTCTTTATATATACAAAAAATATATTTGTTTTTATTCTACTAATGGGGTTGTTCACAATAGGAAGGGCAGGAGGTTTAAACATTACTAAAGCTTTTATATCCACTAATGTTGCAGAGGAAATTAGGGCTACGGGAATTTCTATCAGTGACACTTTTCAATACGTAGCAAGAGTTATTGGGCCCTTGATTGCTGGATTGCTAATTGATTTTGGAAGCATTAATGCTCCATTTATTATGTGTTTTGTTTTAGCATTAATTGGAATGTTTGTGATGATATTTAAGGATAATATTTTTAATGTATTTAACTTAGTAAATAATGAGGAAGACAGGTAATATTGACAAACTATTTTACCGGTGTAAAATAACAATAACAAGATATTAAGATTAATTAATTTAATATAAAAAAATGGAAGGAAATAATAAAAAAATTAAGATTGCTATCGCTGGATTAGGTAACTGTGCCAGTTCACTTATCCAAGGATTAGAGTATTATAAAAACGTCAGCACTAATGACGAATTAGTTCCAGGACTAATGCACAATATAATTGGGGATTACAAAATTTCCGACATAGAAGTTGTTGCCGTTTTTGATATAGATAAAAGAAAAATAGGAAAGGATTTTACCGAAGCTATTTTCGAAAAACCAAACAATACCATTGTGTTCTGTGGAAATATTCCTAAGTCTGGAGTAAAGGTACAAATGGGACCAGTTTTAGATGGTGTTGCTGAACATATGGCTGAATATCCAGAAGACGAAAGATTCGTTGTTTCTGATGAAAAGCCCGTTGATGTAGTTAAGGTTTTAAAAGAATCTGGAGCGCAAATGTTAGTTAACTACATGCCAGTAGGTTCTCAAAAAGCAACTGAGTTTTATGCTCAAGCTTGTATTGATGCCGGCATAGGATTTATTAATGGAATGCCAGTGTTTATTTGTTCAGACAAAGATTGGGCTGCTAAATTTGAAGCTGCAGGACTTCCTTGTTTGGGAGACGATGTAAAGGCTCAGGTTGGAGCAACAATTACTCACAGAACTTTAACTCATTTGTTCTCTCAAAGAGGAGTTATTATTGATAAGTCATACCAATTAAATTTTGGGGGAAATACCGATTTCTTAAACATGCTTGAAAGAAAGAGATTAAAATCTAAAAAGCTTTCTAAGACTGAAGCGGTAGAGTCAGAGTTAAATCAAAGGCTTGATTACAATAATTTGCACATTGGACCATCAGATTATATTCCATTTTTAAAAGATAACAAGATTTGTTTCTTAAGAATGGAGGGAAGAAAGTTTGGTAACGTTCCAGTATCAATTGAGCTTAAATTGTCTGTTGAAGATTCTCCAAACTCAGCAGGAGTTATCATCGATGCTATTAGAATGATGAAATTAGCTTTAGATAGGGGAACAACAGGAGTACTTTTATCACCATCAGCTTATTTCATGAAACATCCAATGGAACAAATTACAGATGATAAAGCTAGAGACATGGTAGAAGAATTTATTTTAAATAAAAGAGAAAGATAATTAATATAATTTTAAATATTATGTCAAGAACTCCACTTAAAAGATTCAAAGATTTTACCAAAGAAAGAAATCTTTGGGTTTATATTCTTTTCTTAGGAAAAGATCAGGAAATTGTTAAAGATTCTCTTAATGCGAAAATTTTAGAGAAGTTTGATTTTTTGCCTAGTTTTTTACAAAAGCAAAAAGTTTTTTATACTCTAATGCAAGAAGGTTATATTAAAAAAGAAAGATTCCAAAGCAAGAAAGCCTATAGGACAACAGAGAAGGGAAAAGAAGAACTTCAAAAAATGATATCATACACAGAAGATTTATTAGAAAAATTAAAAAAATAAATTTATGTTAGATCTAAAAAGAGAGTGGTTTAAATCAGAGGAAAGGTTTATTGGTAGAACTTTAGGAAAGTTGCCAATTACACCTAATCAATGGACAGCTTTAAGCGTAGTTTTCGCCTTAGCAGGATTATACTTTACAGTCACTCTTAGTTTCGGACCTGCTTTTGTAATGTTTTTTTTCGCCGGTATTCTAGATTTTGTTGATGGTTCTGTCGCGAGAGCAAAAAACATGTCTTCTAAAACAGGAGCATATATAGACACTGTTGTTGATAGATATGTAGAAGGAATAATGCTTTTTGGTCTTCTTTTTGTAGCTTTGCCAGAGATTTTAATTCCTGCACATGCTTGGGTTTTCTTAGCAATATTTGGTTCGATTGTAACTACTTATGCCAAGGCTGCAGCAAAAGAAAAAGAACTAGTTAATCAGGAATTAAAGGGAGGATTAATGTCTAGAGGAGAACGAATCATTTTAATTTTTATAATATTTATTTTATTGACTTTATCTCAAGCATACATTGCAACAATTATTTTAATTGTTATCGCTGTACTTTCTAATTTCACAGCATTGCAAAGATTTTTTTCAGCAATTAATTTAAATAAAAAAGATATTAAATAAGAGAGGATAATAAGAAATGCTATCTAAAGATAGCATTTTTTATTTTCTTTAAAGAAGGAGTTAGGAGATATAATGGCGGTGCTTTTTTACCAAACCATCTTACGTTCTTATTTAATAAATCTTTTTTAAAATCTTCTAAATTGTTTGCTTGCGATTCTACGTAAGCATAACCAATAGCCTTATGGGTATGATTATCGCTTCCTGCGGTTATATTTAAGTGAGGATATTTCTCTGATAGTTTTTTTGCCTTATCATTATCTTTACTAAAAATTCTTCGAGCGTTAAATATTTCTATTCCATCAACAAGACTTAAATATTTTTCTACATCTTTAAAAGGATTGTTAAAGTCAAAAGGGTGGGGGATGATTGCGATTCCATTTTGGGCGTGAATTTCATTAATGATTTTTTCAGGATTTTCTCCTTTCATATTTATTTCTTTATTTAGAAAAAGCCCTAAAATATCACCATTTTTAGATTTTATTTCCTCTCCCAGAATAACTTGCATGTTGTATTTTTTTGCTGCAATTATGGCATCATTCCAACCCTTTGTGTTTTCATGGTCAGTAATAGCGATTCCATCTAAGCCCCTTTTTTGTGCTTGATAAAATATTTCGTCCAAGGAAGACATCGCATCCTTTGAATATTTTGTGTGGCAATGTAAGTCTATTTTCATATAATTAATATAGCATATTTTTTTTAAATAGGAAATTTCTTAAATAATTTATTTAAAAAAAAAGAGATTATCCGTATAAGATTTGTGGTCTCATAAAATAATCTTTTTTATCTCCTGAAAAGAGTTTTTCTGCCGCTAGTTTTCCTTGCGATTTTGGGTCTTGGAGAAGTATGGCAAGAATTTTGCCTTCCTTGAGAGCAGTTTCAATTTTTTCGTTACTATCAATAGCAACAATAGTTTTTGACTTGCTTCTTAAAGCTACTTCTGTTCCTCTTATACCCAAGGTTATGACCGAAAGGTGTCTTAGTTTGGGTGGAATAACACATTTTCCTTTTTCGGGATCAATGAATAATTCCACGACTTCAAGTCCGGAAGATTTAATTCCCTCGATTCGAAGATTGTGGCCTTCGTGTGATTTTTCATGTCTCAATACGAGGACTTTTCGATAGTGGTTTTTAAAACCAAGAAGAGTTTCGGCTGCAGTGAGTCCTATTAAATACTCATCGAGTCCAACATAGGGAATTTCTTTAGTGAGTTTTTCTTTCCACTCCTTAGGTGGTGGCGTATTTACGAATACGATTTCACCCTTAAAATCGTTCAACATCTCAACAAATTCTGGACTTCCTTTTGAAAAAGGAAGAATGATTTTTTTGGTTAGCTTTGTTGCTTTCCGAACCAAGGAATAATATTCCTCAATGTCATTATATGACTTGGTTGGGGCTAGAACAGCTATTTCCTTCTTGTGTTCAAGGGCGAATTCTATCGCTCCTTCAACAATTGAGGACCAAACTTCACTTACTTTTCCGGAAGCTGAATCAATTCGACTGTGCGAAATAATTATTGCATCCATTTACAAACCTCTAGGACCATTCTTTTCAAGATAAAGAATAGCCAATTTATATATATTTTTAAAATAAACATAAAATGACCATTCTTTGGTATTTTAAATAGCTATTCTTAGCATAAAACAAAAAAAGGGTAGTGTCAACAAAAATAGGGGATTATTTGACAATTCGAAATAAAAAAGCTATATAGAATAAGGTTTTTATTGTGGTCGCAAGAAACAATCTTAAAAGTGGATTAAATCAAACATCCAGAAAAAGAAAAACTTTTTATGCGAATGGTGTTATTCCTAAGAAGTCAAAACCTTCTATCCCGCGAGACTATGCGGAAATTTGGGAATGATTTAAACAAAAAAGTGGGGGAAGTATTAAGTACGGCCTCCTTTTTTATTGTGCGACATTTTAATTCTTCATCTCTTTTCCCGAGTGGAACTCCTTGTGAACGTCTTTTAATTTTTTGTTAGTAACGTGGGTATATATTTGAGTGGTAGCTATATTTCTGTGTCCTAGGAATTCTTGAATGGTTCTTAAATCAACTCCTTTGTTTAATAAATCAGTAGCCATGGAATGTCTTAATGTATGAGGAGTTGTGAAGAATGGAATATTTGCTAAGGTGGCGTAGTTCTTAACAAGTCTTTCTATAGACCTAACGGTTAAACGTTTGTCTGAGTCTTTTCTAGACCGGTAGTTAATGAATAAGGCTTTACAATCATCATCTCTAACCTCTAAGTATTTTTTAATCCAATCAAGAGATCTCTCTGAGAAATAAACAGTTCTTGGACGATTTCCTTTACCAATAATACTAACTTCTAAATTAGTATTATTTTTTATATTTTTAAATTGTTCTGTGTTTAAAGCAACGAGTTCGGCAATACGAAGTCCTGTTGAAAAAAGGCTTTCTAGAATAGCACGGTCTCTAATTCCTTGAGCATTATTTACCTTCGGTGCCATTAAAAGACGTTCTATTTGATCTAATGAAAGGAATTTTACATTTTTTTCATTTCGAGAGTCCTTAGGAAGCTTTATTTTGTCCGAGGGGATACTTTGAACGTCTTTATCCGTAAAATAGCTTAAAAGGCTTCTTAGGGCTATCAAATAGTAGTTCTGGGTAAGTTTACTCAATGGTTTGCCTTTGACGTCTGTATAACGAGCTAAATAGAGTCTATAATCCCAAATATCTTCAGGGGTAAGTTCATGAGGTAGTATATTTTCTTTGTTTTTTGACTTTAGCCAAAAGCAAAACTTCTTAAGATAGCGATTATAGTTTTTTTGAGTATTATTTGAGAGTCCACGTTCAATTTCTAAATAATCTAAAAAATCGGGGATATGTTTAATGATAGGAGTGTTGGATTCGTTCATACATTAATTATATGTTAATTATTAAATAATGCGAGGCCGTAAAATGCGTTTTAAGCAATTATAGGTATAAAGTATCGTCTTAATTTAAAGTTGATTCCTTTTGTGTCGGTTAATCTACATTGTACGACATTATAGTATCATCTATGTAAAAATGAATCAACCCCTTCCCTTTGATATAAATCTAAAATTTAAAATATTACTTTTAATTAATATTTATATTATTCCTCTTCTATAACCTCATCCGTAGTAGTCTTCTGAAAAATATTAATTAATTTTTCAATAATACTTGGAAATTCGCTTTTAAGCTCTTCTTTTTCTTTCGCGTATTCTTCAGTTGCTGTAACCTTTTCTAAGGCGTTTGTTATCTTAGGTTGGATGTTTGTCTTGAACCAGCTGTAGTATATAGAGAAGTTCTCGTCCCAAACCTTCTTAATCTCGCTTAAAAAATCAATACTGAACACCTTGTCTATGATTTGTTCTGTGAGCTCCTCTCCGCTTATGTTTATATCATCAATAGTCTCTGCCTTACAAGAATTAACATTAAAACAAAATAATAACGAAAAGATGAATAGTAATATTGATAATTTTTTAAACATGATTTTAATTTAATTATTTATGATTCTAAAAATGAAATAATATCTTTGGCTATAAATTCAGCACTATTTGGAATTCCAAACTGTCTCGCCTTTCTCCCTAGTTCAGCAATATCTTTAAATTGAAAAATATTTTTTAATTCAGCTAGGAAGAAGTTTGCAGTTAAATTCTTTTCTTCTATAACTATAGCAGAACCTGTTAATTTTGCGTAAGTTAAAGCATTTTTTAATTGATGTCCTTGTGCTGATTCTGGTAGTGGAATAAGGATGCTTGGTCTTCCGATCGCACTTATTTCGAAAATTGTTCCAGAACCTGCCCTTGTCACAACAACATCCGAAGCACTGTAGGCGTTTTGTATTTTTTCTTCGTCAAAAAAAGAATATATATGGTAGTCGTTTTTTAGCTCGTCTGGAATAAGAGCATCGGTATACTTTTTAACGTTTTCATAGTCTTCATATCCTGTTTGATGAATAACCTCAAAAAACTTTAATATTTCTGGAATAGTTTGAATGACAAGTTCGTTTATTCTAGTAGAGCCCTGAGATCCTCCTATAAATAAAACGGTTGGTTTTTTAAAATTTAAGTTTAGACTCTCTTTTGCTTTATTTCTACTTCCATTCAAAACACTTTCTCTTATAGGGTTCCCTGAATGAATCATTTTTTTAATAGAAAAATAACTTACTTCTTTTGGATCAAAGGCCACGTAAATTTTGAAAGCAAAAGATGACAACATTCTATTTGCTTTTCCGGGAATAACATCTGATTCATGCATTACGATAGGAACACCTAAAAGCATTCCGGCAAAAACAACGGGAAAAGAGCCATATCCTCCTTTGCTTAGAATGAGGTCTGGTGCATAGAAATATATTTTTAAGAAAGATTGAATTATCCCCAAAGGAATGTTAAATAAAATATCGTTCAGGTTTTGAAAAAAGGTTTGTACCCCACCATATCTTCTTATTTTTCCAGCGGAACAAAAATTAATGGGAACACCTTCTTTTAAAAAAGCATCGTAAGTAAATTTATCTTTTGGTCCTAAATATAAAAAATCAATCGAATTAAGGGAATTCTTTTTTATTTCTCTTAGAATTGCAATAAGTGGAAATGTGTGTCCTCCTGTACCTCCTCCAGTCAAAATTATTTTCATGCTTATATTATATATTATTTTTTTTATTATTAATAGACCTTGATACGTTTAGTAATACTCCTAAGGCAGTTAGCTCTATAACAAGATGCGTACCTCCATAACTTAAAAATGGAAGAGGTGTTCCTGAAAGCGGAATTAATCCACTCATAGCAGAGATGTTAATAAAGGATTGAGTAATAATCCATGTGCAAATACCCACGGAAAGTAGTTTTCCGAAAGCGCTAGATTCTTTCGCCATTTTAATGGAGTAGAAAGCAAAGAATATTAACAAGAAAAATAAGGAGGCACAGCCAAGAAAACCAAGTTCTTCTGCATAAATTGCAAAAATAGAGTCAGACATTGATTCTGGGACAAAGCCAAGTTTTTGTGCGCTTAGCCCAAGACCAGAACCATTAATTCCTCCAGAGCCAATAGAAATCAAAGATTGATTTATTTGATAGGCATTTCCCGAAGTATCGTCCAGTGGATTAATAAAAGTCATTACTCTTTCCATCCGGTAAGGTGAAGTAAAAATCATGACACAAAACAACAAAAGACCAACAAGACCAATCATTAAAACTTTTTTCATCTTTGTATTTGAGGAAAAAAGAATAGCTACTGCAATAATAAAGATTGTGATTAAAGTACTTAGGTTGGATTGAAGAAAAAGAGCTAGTGCAATTAATCCAATAATAATAACAAAATTGATAATAGGATTTTTTATTTTTTCACTACTAAACAAAGCTCCTAAATAAATTATTACCGTTAGTTTTAAAAATTCTACTGGCTGAAAATTGAATCCTAAAATGTTTGCCCACCTACAAGCTCCTCCTTCACAAATACCAATTCCTGGAATAAAAACAGTATACATTAAAAGGTAAGAAACTAAGAAGAATAGAAAAGCATATTTTTTTAAAAAATCTAATGGGATAAAAAAAGCTATCATTCCTAAAAAAATTCCAGGAAGAAAACCAAATAATAGTTGATGGATTAAATAATAATTAGATGAAAGTCCTTCGTTTAAAGCAAAGGCTGGAGAAGCGGTAGCAATAGTTATAATTCCAGTAACGATAAAAAGTAAAGAGCAAATTAAAAGTGGAAAACTAGGAAGGTGTGAATTTTTTACTCTCATTTTTTTAAATATTTTTTAAATTGATTACCCTTATCTTTATAGTCTTTAAAAAGATTATAACTTGGCGCTGCCGGTGATAGCAAACAAACTCCACCTTTCTTTGTATTTTTTTTAGCAAACTCAACCGCCTCTTTCATCTTTTCAGTAAAAAAGAAATTAATTTTTTCTTTTTTTATTTCTTTATATATTTTTTTATCTGTGTTTGGAAAAAGAATAATATTTTCTATTTTTCTTTTTTTAATTTCGTCGGTAAGTTTAGTAAACTTAATTCCCCTATCTAACCCTCCCAAAATAAGAGTGTCAACTTTCTTAAATTGATTTAAGGCGAATATTGTTGCCTCAGGTATTGTTGCTAAAGAATCGTTATAGAAATCAACACCATTAAAGTTCCCCACGAATTCAATCCTTGAATCTAAGGTTTTAAAATCATCAATGCTTTTCTTAATTTCTTTTTCCGTTAAACCAAATATTTTAGAGACAGCAACGGCCGCGCTAATAGTATCGTTATGTATTTTTTCTCGTGAGAATGATTTTTCAAAAGGAATTTTATGAGCTTTTGTTTTTATATTTTCAATTTCTTTAAAAATAGGATTGTAAACAAAGAAGTCATTTTTACCTTGGAACTTTGCTATGTTTTTTTTAGCCTTAAAGTATCTTGAAATAGTTTTGTAATAATCTAAGTGTTCAGGATATATATTTGTAAAGACAGAAATATTGGGACTTTTTGAAATATGATCTAATTGATGACAAGACATTTCAAAAACAAAAATATCTTTTGGTTTTGCTGTTATCAGGTGAGACAAACAAGGTTTCCCCATATTCCCTACCAGCTTAACGTTTTTAAAATTATCTTTAAGTATTTTGTAAATTAAAGTCGTGGTTGTACTTTTTCCTTTTGTTCCAGTGACACCAATGATTTTTCCGGGACAATTTTCGATAAACAATTCTGTCTGAGAGGTAATTATTGCCTTCCCAGATTTTTCTTTTATTTGGTCATAAGGCACTCCAGGAGTCTTAATAATAACGTCGTATTTATTAATGTTTTGTAGGTAATCCTTTCCTGTATAAATTTCTTTTTCTTCCGCCTTAACTATATTTTTATCAGCCAAAGCAATAGACTTTAACGGAAAAAGTTTTTTTAATGTTTTGTAGGTATTCTTCCCCTCTCTTCCAAAACCAACAATAATTATTTTTTTATCTTTTAGTTCTTTCAATTTCATTTTTTAATATTTTTTTAAATTTTGTTGGAAGGTTATTTTTTTTGTTGAAATCATTTAAAATATGTTTTGTTCTTATATTTTTAAAATAATTGTTTTTATTTAAATAATCTAACAGGTAATATCTTTTTTCTTCTGCCTTTTTAAAACTTAAATAAAAAGCTAATAGCGATTCTTTGGTAGTTCCGATACACTCGAAAGGTTTTGTTTTTTCTTTGCCAATCAGTTGGAGCATTTCTCTTTTTAGATTTTTATCCTCAAATAGATTTCTTCCAAATATATTTAGAAGTTCTTCTTCTTTTAAAAAAGGATATAGGATTGAAAAAATAAATAGGCATTTAGGGCATTTGCCGCACCATTTTAAACTTTTTTCTTTTGTTCCAGAACAGGTTTTATTAGCCTCATTACAGCTTAAAAAAATAGAGTGATATTTTGTAAATCTGGAAAATATCTCTGCAATTTGGATTTCATACAAAGGTCTTAAAAAGCTAAAATATTCTATACCTTCGATTAAAAATTCTTTTGAATATTTTCGAAAATCATTTTCAAATTCAAAAGTTTTTGAATATTGGTGATTTATTTTTCTACCAAAGTATTTTGTAGTCTCTTCGTTAGCACTTCTTTCATTAGACAAAGCAATGTATTTTGCATCAATAAGATAAGCAGTTAGTGTTGTTAAGAAAGCTAAATATGCAGAAAAAGGAGTGTGTCCGTTATAATAGCCTTCCCTATTGAGCCTGAGGAGATTTTTATCTATCTCTCTTTCTGCGTAAATATGTTTGTTCTCTCCGATTGTTTGCTCAATTTCTTTTGTCTTATTTAGCCCAAAACAGTAAATATTTTCTTTTAGAAGAAGATTTAAAGAGACGATAGAATCTTTTCCTCCTCCAATAGGAAGAAGTATTTTGTCCGAGGCTTTAATTTTCTTCTTTTTAAATTCTTTATTTGAAATACATTCAATTTTTAAAAAATTTTTTGTTGTAAAATCTATTTTATTTTGGAAAAAGAATTCTCCAAGCCCATTAAAGTAAAGTTTTTCCCAAAAGTTTTTTTGTTTTTGGTTTAGCTTGCCGCATTCGATAATAATTTGAGGAGAACAAGTTGCTTTATAATAACTCACAAGCTCAATCATTCCTAAGTTAAAAATTAAATTTTCAAGAATTTCTAAATCTATATTTTTTCCAGAAACATTTTTAATTCTTAAATTAGGATGAAATTCAATGTTTGGTTCAATCGAAAAATTAAAAGAAATATTTAAATCTCCATTTTTAAAATCATACTTATATTCCTTATATCTAAAACAAGGATGTTTTTTTCTTAAGTCCATAATAGTTGAATAGTCACTCCTATAATCGCAAAAACTACCCCTAACAGCCAAAACCTCATAGAGATTTGAGGCTGTGTCCAACCCATTGCTTCTAAATGATGGTGGATAGGAGTTGATTGCCATATTTTTTTACCTCTGAATTTTTTAGAAAGAAGTTGAAGGATAACTGACCCAGCTTCTATAACTAAAATTCCAGCGATGATTGGTAAGACAACAATAGAGTTTGTTAAAAAAGAAACCACAGCCATAGTTATCGTCAGTCCCATCACCCCAGTTTCTCCCATGTAGAATTTAGCGGGAGGAATATTAAACCATAAAAAGCTAAATAAGGTTCCGGTAATAATAGAACAAAAGATTGCTAGGTTATATAATCCTTGAGAAAAAGCAATTACAGCAAAAGCAGCAAAAATAGAGGCGAAAGTTCCTCCAGCCAATCCATCAATTCCGTCCACAACACCTCCAGCCCAACAAGCTAAGCAAACTACAACAAAAAGCAAGATAAAGAAAATTCCAAAGTTAAAATCTATTCCTTCTGGAAAATTAAAAAGAAGAGGAATGTGAATAGTTGTCCAGCCTAATTTTAAATAAAACCAAAGTCCTCCTATTAATCCAATAGCTGAAATAAGGGCCATTCTAAAAGAGAATTTTAATCCACCACCAATATACTTTCCTTTTCCCCAAACCACCGACATATCATCTGCTAGCCCAATTATAGACGCAACAATTATTGTAAAAAAAGGAAGCCATGTTTCGGCTCTAGAAATAAAGTTCAAATCTTCCAACCACCAAACATTAGTTATATGTGGCAAGGCGGCAAAAAAAATAGCTATCAAGAAAACAGTTCCCCAGATAATTATTCCTCCTCCCCTTGGCGTGTTTGTTTCTTTTTCTTTGTGAAATTTGGCAAAAATTTCAGCATCTTTTCCATCGATTGTAAGTGCTCTTACTTTCTTTTTCCAAAACTGTTTTTGATTTAAGTATGGTATTAAGAAACGAGCAAAAACAAAAGCAATGATTGAGCCCACAGCAGTTAATCCCAAAAGTCTAATAGCGTTATAGATTTCAATTGTCATATTTTAGTATGAAAAAGATGTTACGGTCCAATTTGTTAGAGTTTTCATTTCTCCGAACCTATCATTGGAGTTTATTATAATATTTATAATTGTATCATTATTGGAATTTTTTGTCATTAGAATCAAGCACCCATTTGCAATTTCTGTATATCCGGTTTTCCCCCAAGTTTCATAAGGAATTTCTTTAAGGAGAGCGTTTGTGGTTGAAAGTTTGTGTCTAATGCCTTCTTCACTAATAATCGTATATTCTGTTTTTGATAAAATATCCTTTATTGTAGGATAGTTTTTAATTATTTCTGAAACTAGAACAGTTAAATCCTTTGCTGACGATGTGTTGTAAGTTCCATCGTCTTCATCTAGACCACTAGGATTAACAAAATGAGTACTTCTCATTTTTAGCTTTTTAGCTTTTTCATTCATTAAGATTATAAAATTATTTCGGTTTAATTTTGAGGCTAAGCATTCGGCGGCGTCATTACTGGATTCTATTAATAAGATGTATAAAAGATCTTCTATGGTAACATGCTCATTTAATATTAGCCCTCCTGCCGTTCCCCAAGCAGTAAGCATTTCTTCGTCAACTATAATTTTAGAGTCTAGAGGATAATTATCCATAACAACAACAGCAGTCATTAATTTTGTAAGTGAAGCAATGGCAGTTTTTTCTTCTATGTTTTTTTCGTAAAGAATAATTTTCTTATCTTCGTTAAGCAAAACAGAAGAAGCAATATTGGCTTGAATATCTGGAGCGGTAGTTTTAATTAAGTAAGGTTTAAATATTTTAGCACTTTCGTCTATGAAAGAGAAAACGTCGTCTTTGGAAAAAGTTTCAGTTTTTAAAAAACAAAAACTTCCTAAAAATATAATAATTAAGAGTATTGATAATAGTAAAATATTATTCTTCATCTTTAGATATTTCTATTCCAAGTTCTTTTAATTGTTTTACGGAAACAGCTGAAGGAGAAGCCATCATTAAATCTTTATTGTCGCCTGTTTTTGGAAAAGCAATTACTTCCCTAATGGATTCTTCATTTAAGGCGACAGCGAAGAATCTATCAATACCAGAAGCGATTCCTCCATGTGGTGGAATACCGAACTCAAAAGCGTTGTAGTAGTGTTTGAATTGCTTTTTAATATCTACGTCTTCATGCCCCATAACTTCGAAGCAAGCAGTTAACGTTTCAATATCGTGAGTTCTTAAAGAACCTCCGGCAATTTCAAATCCATTTAAAACTAAATCATATTGACGAGCCAAGATACTTTCTGGGTTCTTTTTAATTTTATCGATATCTGTTTCTTGTGGCAAGGTAAAAGGATGGTGACAAGCTCCCCATCTTTTATATTCTTCTTTCCATTCAAACATTGGAAAATCGGTTATCCAATAAAAGGCTAACTCATCTTTGTCTTCTTTATTCTTTCTCATATCTGGCTTATCTGTATTGTATTTTTCCATAGATTCTTTAAAAGTCATTCTAGGAAAAGGGATTTGCATGATATGTTTTTCTGGGAAGATTTCTTTTACAACCCTAATATATATTTCTTCCATTAGACTCATGACATCTTCTTCTGAATCTGGAAAAGCCATTTCAATATCAAGTTGAGTAAACTCTGCTTGTCTATCACCTCTTGGATCTTCGTCTCTTAAACATCTTGCAATCTGAAAATATTTTTCGTATCCAGCAGATATTAGTAGTTGTTTATATTGTTGAGGACTTTGAGCTAGTCCGTAAAATTTTCCTTTAAAGTTTCTTGAAGGAACGATAAATTCTCTGGCACCCTCGACGGTAGACTTACTTAAGATAGGAGTTTCTATTTCAATAAATCCTTTTTCTTTTACAATGTCTCTCATTAGACTAATTGTCTCAAACCTCTTTATTAAATTTTTCTTTAATCTGTCTCTTCTTAAATCTACATATCTATATTCCAATCTGTTCTTTTCATTTATTTCATATCCATCATTATCAATAGGAAAAGGCATTGTTTTTGCTTTTGATAATATTTTAATTTCCTTTGCCTTAATCTCAATTAAACCAGTAGGAATTTCTGTGTTTCTCATACTTTCAGGTCTTTCGTTTACTTCACCTAAAACTTCAATTATATATTCTGGTTTTATTTCGCTAACCAAAGAATACATTTTTTCATCCATTTTAGGAGTAAAAACAACTTGAGTTATTCCTGAAAAATCTCTTAAATCAATAAAAATAAGTTTTCCGTGAGATCTAATACTACTAGCCCATCCCTTAAGAAGAACCTCTTCTCCTACCTTTTCTATAGTTTCAATATTTAATGTTCTTTTCATAAAATTATCCTTTAATAATGTTTTTTATATTTCCAGTTTCTTTCAAGTCTTTTTCTAGATTTCCAATATCATCGATTATATGGAATTCTTCTATTTCTGATTTTTGAGAAACTCCGTTTTCTGATTTTGACTTTCTAATCTCTTCTAAATATTTTATCATTAAATCTCCTTTTTTCTCAAGCTCTTCATCGATTAGATTGCTGTCATATTTTGGAAAATTACATAAATGGATGCTCTTTGTTTTTTCCCCTAGGGCAAAATAATTTTGATAAATTTCTTCAGTAGTAAAAGGAATTATTGGAGCAAACATTTTTAAGACAATTAAAAGAGATTCGTAAAGAGTATACTTAGCAGATTCTTTTTCCTCATTATCTTCGCCATATATCCTCCACTTAGATAATTCAAGGTAATTGTCACAAAAATTATTCCAAAAGAATTTTTCAATTATGGTCCTTGCTTGAGAGATTTCTCTTTTTTGATATAAGTCGTTAACCTCTTTAACGGTTTTATTTAATTTGATTAAGAAATATTTATCTAAAACATATAATTCGTTTGGTTTTGTTTTGTTTAAATTCTTAGAGGCAAAGTTTGCAGCATTTAAAATCTTCGTAATTAACTTTCCTCCATTCTTAAGTTCATTTTCATCATATTTAATATCTTTTCCCCAACCAGTATTAGTGGCCCAGTACCTTAAAGCATCAGCTCCATATTTTTCGATTACTGTTTTTGGTTCAACGATATTTCCTTTTGATTTAGACATTTTTTCACCCTTGGCATCTAAAACAAATCCTGAAATTAAAACTTCGTTCCAAGGTACGGTATTGTTTATATATTCTGACCTAACAAGAGTATAAAAGAGCCAGGTTGAGATAATGTCATGAGCTTGAGCTCTTAAACTCATTGGTGTCAGTTTTTGCTTTGTTAAATTTTCTAAAATTTGAGGAGTTAAAGAACTTGTTGCCCAGGTATCCATAACGTCTTTCTCTGGAATAAAATCTTCACTTCCGCAACTACATTTCTTTTTTGGTTTTTGGTTTAAAGGATCTACCGGTAAATCATTTTCGTCAGCTAAAATAACGTTTCCACATTTTTCACAAAACCAAACTGGAAATGGAATTCCAAAAAATCTTTGTCTGGAAATACACCAGTCCCATTTTAAATTTTGAATCCAATTTTCGTATCTATGAATTAAGTGTTCTGGACTCCATTTGATTTCTTTTCCTTTTTGAATAAATAATTCTTTATTCTCAAGGAGCTTAATAAACCATTGGCTTGTTGAAAGTATTTCAATTTCCGTTCCACACCTTTCATGAATATTTACTAAATGTTCGATTGCTTTTTCATCAACAATTCTTTTTTCTTCTTTTAATTTTTTAACGATTTCTTCTCGAGCTTCTTTTGTTTTTAATCCTTCAAACTCTTTGGCAAGTTCTGTCATCTTTCCATCTTTTGTAATAGAGGTTTTTAAATCAAGATTATGACTCATGTACCATTCAATGTCGGTTGTGTCTCCAAAAGTACAACACATTACGATTCCAGTTCCTTTTTTCTTATCAACTTTTTCGTCAGTCATGATTACTACTTCGTCATTGAATATAGGAGTAATAACTTTTTTCCCAACCAAGTTCTTATATCTTTCATCTTCACCATTAACAAAAATAGCAACACAAGAAGACAAAAGTTCTGGTCTTGTTGTAGCTATAGTTATTTGACCTCCCTCTTTTAAATCAAAGTTTATACTGTAAAAAACAGAAGCAATATTTTTATCTTCAAGTTCGGCCTGAGCTACCGCAGTTGCACACAAAGGACACCAAAGAATAGGAGTTTCTTTTTTATAGGCAAGTCCTTTATTAAATAAATCAATAAAATATTTCTGTGACACTTTTTGACATTCTTTGTCGATGGTAGAATATGCCAAATCAAAATCACAAGACATTCCAATATCTTTCCAATTCTGGATAAAGCTAGGTCTTACCTCTTCTAATGTTTTATTACAAAGTTCAACAAAATCATTTCTTTGCATTTTTTTAGAAGAAACATTGTTTTCTTTTTCCACAAATCTTTCTGTCGCTAGTCCGTTGTCATCTGTTCCAAAAGGAAAAATAACTTTTTTTCCATTCATTCTTTCAAAACGAACAACCACATCTTCGTGTGTGTATGAAGAAGCATGTCCTATATGCATTTTACCACTTATGGTTGGTGGTGGAGTATCAACAGAATAGACCTCTCCTTGAGAGTTTTCGTCATATTTATATACTTTGTTTTCTTCCCAAAACTTTTGCCATTTTTTTTCTGTTTCTTGTCTGTTTTCCATAGATTTATTATATACAAAAAATAAAAAGATAAAAGACCCCTAAAAGGGGCCCTCTACTTTTAATCGTCTTCTTTTTTTTCTATTTCCTCTTCCCCTACTTTTGTTTCTTCTTTTTCATCTTCTTTATTTTGGCTTAAAACTAACCAAAATATAATTGCTAGAATGATAACGATTATGATAATTGTCCAAAGTGTGCTCATATGCTTTTTTATAAAATCATAATGAAGTTATAAATTAGTTTTATAGTTCTAAAATACCATTAAATAGGTAAAAATACAAGATTTAATTATTGCTTAGCTGCTATGGATTCTAAAAAAAGACTTTTTGCCTGGTCAGCATTAATATATTTATTATATATCCTTACTTCATCTAAAAAACCACTAAAGCTTTCTAATGAGTAACATGTGCCAAATAGGATATTTCCTGCTACAAACGGAAGGTTGGTGTATGCAGCTTTATCTTGTATAATGTTTCCATTTATGTAAATACTGGTTTGGTTCAGGGTTGCACTCGACGAATATACCAAATGGAACCATTCATTAGCTTTCCATATATTGCTGTGAGTATATCCGTTTGTCCATAAACCAAAAGTACCATTAGCTCCGGTTTCTATTCTATCAATTCCTATCTTAAAGAACTCTTCCCAATGTTGGTCTTGTGAAGACACCTTAATCCATAAGTCTACGGTTAATTCATTTAAGGTCGATGGGCTTGCATAAGGAATAGTTACCATTCCAACTCCCGGGAATTCTAAACACGAACCTGAGATACAATCTGTCCCTGTTCTCCAGATAGCGGCTCCAGTTAAAACACCGTTATTGTTATTCCAAGAGTCTGTAATAGAAGTTCCTGTCCCTTCATCCAACTTCCAACTTCCCACCATATCTAGCATTAATTTATTCTTTATCGTATTTGAGAAAACATCAATTTTTGTAAGGTTAGCTTTTTCAATAGAAGAACTCGTTGAAATAATTATTACTCCGGCTAAGATTCCGATAATTACAATTACTACTAAAAGTTCAATTAATGTAAATGATTTGGCTTTCATTAGAGTTTTTTAAATAATGATAAAAATTATATATATTACCCGCTCCCATTATCACCAAAACATCATTCTTTTTTAGGTTTTTTTCGATAAATTCTTTTGTGCTTTCAAAATCTTTTGCAAAAAGACATTTTTCTCTATTAACCGCTAGGACAACTTTTTCTGAACTTACCTTACTTTTAATTTCCTCGGATTCTCTAGCTTCCACTGTATAAATTGGATAAATAAGCAATTCATCGATGTAATTTTTATCTAAGCTTTTTTGAAAAGCGCCAACAAAAGCATCAAAAAGATTAAAAGTTCGCTCGTATTGATGTGGTTGATATAAACAATAGATTTTTTGAGTTGGATATTTTTCTCGTATTGCTTCTAAGGTAACCTTAATGGCTGTCGGATGATGTCCATAATCATTAATAATAGTAAAATCAAAAGATTGGTCATCTATGTCCATTCTCCTCCAAGTGCCTTTAAACTTAGCAAGAGCTCTAAATGATACTTCGTCATCAATGCCGAGCTCTCTGGCTGCTTTAAGGGCATGAAACGCATTAATTTTATTGAACTGACCAGGGACTTGTAGGATATTATTTAATATCTCTGCACCTTCTTTATTGAAAACAATTTTATTTTTGTGTTCTATAACACTATCTAACTCGTTTTGAATAATAACTTTTTCAGATTGCGCTGCAAATTGCTTAAAACTATTATTAATATTTTCAATATTTTTAAAATAATCTAAATGATCTGCTTCAATATTCATTATAAGAGAAATTTGTGGATGATAGTGTAAAAAAGAGTTCTCATACTCGCAGGCTTCGATAACAAGATATTTTGAATTTCCTATTCTTAAATTACTATCTCCAAATTCTTTTACTTTTGTTCCTACGATAACTGTTGGGTCTAGTCCAGCTTCTATTAATATGAAAGAAAGCATGGTTGTCGTTGTAGATTTTCCATGGGTTCCAGAGACGGCAAGAGTGAATAAATTATTCGAAAATTCTCCTAAAGCTTCTGGATAACTTAAAAGTTTTATTCCCCTTCTTTTTGCTTCTGTGAATTCTTCGTTTCTTTCGTTTACAGCAGGAGTATAGATTACGAGGTCAAGATTTTCTGGTAGGTTTTCTTTTTTTTGAGGCCCAATATTAATATGGCAACCTTCTTTTAGAAGCTTTTCAATAATGTCGTTTCCAGAGACATCTGAACCAAAAACTTCATTTTCTTTCTTTAAATAATATTTAGCCAGGGCGGAGATACCTATTCCGCCTATTCCAATGAAATATATTCTCATAGTTTTATATTTTTTAAAATTGTATATTTTGCACCTCCTTTTCTAAGTTCACTTTCCATAATATCTATTGAGTCAACTAAGATTTCAAAATTGATTGGTATCTCATCGTTAATATTAGGGATTTCTTCTTTTTCTATTTTTCTCAAAACCCATTGAGTGATCCTTCCCATGGTTATGTGTGGAGTAAACGACTCAACCTCTCTTTCTGTTTCTAAAAGGTTTTGTTTTATTTTCTGCCTAATACCTTCTAGTCCTTTATTTTGTTTTCCAAAAACCCAAACCATTTTCTTGTTATCTCCTCTTGGCATAAAATCTATTTCGTTAAATTTAAGGAAAAAAGGTTTAAATCCTTTGGCGGCTTTTTCTACTTGATTTAAAATATCGAACAAATCTGTATCGTAAACAAAACCAACAAAGAAAACTGTTATGTGTAAATTTTCTTTCTTTGTCCAAACAATTGGGTCATTTTCAGGAAAATAACGAGAAATGCTGTTCTGTATCCGAACCAATTTTTGTTTGTCGTCTTCGTCTAAATTAATACCAACGAAAATTCTTTTTTTAATGTTACTTGCCATATCTTCTTTCTCTTAAATTGAAATTATCTATTGATTTTTCTAGCTCTTCTTTATCAAGGTCTGGAAAAAGAGTTTTTGTGAAATATAGTTGAGAGTATGCAGTGTCCCACATCATAAAGCCAGCTGAATTATGAAGGTCTTCATCAACGCCAGTTCTAATAACAAAATCTACTGGCGGAAGATTCTTGGTCCAAAGATTATTTTTTATATTTTCTTCAGTAACATCAAGATTCTTTTCTTTTATTTGTTTAATGGCGTGAACCATTTCATGATTTCCATTATAGGCTAATAAAAAGGTTAAGTGAAGCTCTTTGTTGCTTTTAGTTTTTTCAATGCATTCATTAATAATGTCTTTCGTTTCCTTTGAAAAAATTTCTTGCCATCTTCCAATAACGTCAATTTTTATCCCTTTCTCCATAATTCTTTCATCGTTTAAGAGTTTTTTGAATTCTGAATGAAAAAGATTAAGTAGTCCTTGGATTTCGATTTCACTTCTCTTGGTTAAATTGTCGTAAGAAGCTCCCCAAAAAGAGAAATAAGGTATTTTCATTTCTACTATTGTTTCGTAGAGTTTCTCAAATTTTTCCATTCCTTTTTGATGCCCCATAGTAGGATCTAAAAGTCTTTTCTTAGCCCAACGTCTGTTCCCGTCAGGAATGATTACTAGGTGTTGTAAGTTCATGATTAATTTTTTCTATTTTAATAGGTTCTTTGCAACTTTCTTTGGCTGATAAATATCCTATAGCAAAGGATAGGAATGAGATTAAGAAAACGGCTACAAATAGAATGATTTCTTTTTCATATGTTTTGACAAAAAACTTAATTTTTGCTATGATTTTCATATAAATTTTAATGCTGTTTTTTAATATCTTCTAAACATATTAAATCAGTTTACAACAAAAATGTCAAAGACCAAAGCTTCAGGAACAACCAAATTAGGAAGAGATTCACAGCCACAATATTTAGGGGTTAAACTTTTCGGTGGAGAAAAGGTAAAAACAGGTGATATTATTCTTCGTCAAAGAGGAACTAAATTTTTGCCAGGAAAGAATGTAAAGGTTGGTAAAGATTACAGTATCTATTCTATGAAAGAAGGTGTTGTTGAATTTACTACAAGGCAAAAGAAAAACTTTGATGGATCTCAAAGAATAGCCAAAGTTGTTAACGTAAAATAAAAAAAAGACTTCTTTAATAAGAAGTCTTTTTAAATGGGTGGACTTTTAAAGTCCTCCTTTTCTTTTTATACCGGCTTTAATTAATCCAACAAATAAAGGATGAACACTTAATGGTTTTGATTTTAACTCTGGGTGAAATTGACAAGCAATGAAATATGGATGATTTTTTAATTCAATTATTTCTATAAGATCTTTATCTCTGTTTATTCCTGAAAAAACTAGTCCTTTTTCCTCTAGAATATTTCTATAGTCGTTATTAACTTCATATCTATGCCTGTGTCTTTCTGTGATATCTTCTGCTCCGTAAAGACTGTAAGCTAAAGTATCTTTTTTAATATTGCAATCCCAAGAGCCAAGTCTCATCGTTCCACCATAGTTATTATTTCTTAGAAGTTCTTTTTGCTCCTCCATTATGTCAATTACTAGATTGTTTCCATTTTCATCAAACTCTCTAGAAGTGGCGTCTTTTATTCCACAAACATTTCTAGCATACTCAATAACAGATAATTGAAGACCAAGACACAATCCCAAGAAAGGAATATTTTTATTTCTGGCATATTCAATTACCTTTATCTTTCCTTCAGTTCCTCTTGTTCCAAAACCTCCAGGAACGATAATGGCGTCGAAAGCATCAAGCTCTTCTAGGTTTTCTCCATTCTCATATTTTGAAGATGATAACCAAGTAATTTTTGGTTTAACGTTTTCGTTCCATCCAGCGTGTTTAATAGCTTCGATAACGGAAATATATGAATCCATTAGATTGAATTCTCCTGTTTCGAAGTATTTTCCGATAACCCCTATACTAACTTCTTCTTTTACGTTTTTAATTCTTTCAACTAAATTTTTCCATTCTGTTAAATCGTGTGCTTTTTCTTTAATTCCAAACTTTTCTAAAATTTTATCACCCAAGCCCTCTTCTTCAAAATTAACAGGAATTTGGTAAATAGATTCTACGTCTGGAGAAGAAAAAATATATTCTTCCCTTAAATTACAAAAAATAGAAATCTTTTTCTTTCTTGGCTCATCAAGAGGTCTGCTAGATCTTCCAAAAATAAGGTCGGGCTGAATACCGGCACTATTTAAAGTTCTTACTGCTGTCTGAGTAGGTTTAGTTTTCATTTCTCCAACAACAGATGGAATTGGCAAATAGCTCACAAGGGCGAATAATACATTTTCAGGTTCTTGAAGCTTCATGATACGAGCAGCTTCTAAGAAAAGCATGTTTTGGTATTCACCGACAGTTCCTCCAATTTCAATTAAAATAAAATCAGCTTTTGTTATTTCTTCTACTTTTTTGATTCTTGAAATAACTTCGTTTGGTATATCGGGTACAACTTCAACACATCTTCCGTTGAATTCTAGATTTCTTTCTTTTTGGATAACAGAAAGGTAAACAAGACCAGTTGTCATATAGTTATCTTTAGAAAGATCTAAATTTAAAAATCTTTCGTAGTTACCAATATCTTGATCACATTCAGTTCCATCATTTGTTACAAAAACTTCCCCGTGTTCGATAGGATTCATTGTTCCAGCATCAACGTTTATGTATGGATCAATTTTTACTGCAGTCACGGTATATCCTCTTGATTGCAAAACTTTTCCAATAGAGGCTGTTGTAATCCCCTTACCAACCGAAGACATAACCCCTCCACCAATAAAGATGTATTTAGTCATAATGATATTATTTATTCCTTATCTATTATTATGTTTACTGTAGACTCTAGCTCTGCGTTGAATTTTACAATTGCTTTGTGTTCTCCTACTTTTTTAATCGGTTCGTTTATGATTATTTGCTTTGCATCAACACTGAATCCGTTTTGGTTAATTTTCTCAGCAATTTTTATTGCTGAAACAGCTTCGAATAATTGTCCTTCTTCTCCTGCCTTAACTTTAACGATAAATCTTTTGTCGTTAATTTTCTTAGCTTGTTCTTTGATATTTTCTGCTTCTTTTTTCTGTCTCTCTTTCTCTAAAGCTTCCGCTGCTTTTGCTTTCTGAACTAATTCAGGAGTAGCTTTGATTGCTAATTTCTTAACAAAAAGGAAGTTGTTAGCATATCCATCACTAACATTTTTAATTTCGTTTTTCTTTCCTAAATTTTTTACGTTTTCAATTAGTAGTACTAACATATCTTTATTGTTTTAATTATTAATTAATTCTTTTGCTTTTTCAATTTGAGGATCTTTTCCTTCTTCAACGTCTTCTTTTGTTATCTCTATTTTAATATCAGGTTCTATTCCGACAGCATTAATTTTTTCATCATTTGGAGTATACCATTCCTCTGTGGTAATTTTAAGAATTGAGCCGTCTCCTAGATAAACAACTCTTTGTACAAGTCCTTTTCCAAAGGAAGTGTCCCCAACAAGGGTTACGTTTTCTAGATTAGCTTCTAGTGCTCCAGTTAAAATCTCTGCAGCCGAAGCAGTTCCTTGATTAATAAGAATGACTATTGGGTAATTAGCCAACTTTCCAGGACCGTCTGATAAAAGCCATGTACATTCGTTTTCCTTATCACATTCTTTGACTATTTTTTTGTCTTTTTCAAGGAAGAAAGAAGCGACGTTTTTTGCTTCGCTTACAAGCCCTCCTGGATTATTTCTCAAATCAAGAATGATTCCTTTCACGTTGCTTGTTTGCAAAATCTCGTTTACTTGTAGCTTTACATCTCTTGATGTTGTTTCTGAGAACTGGAAGAGGGATAAGTGAGCGATTCCATCAACAAATTCAAGCTCAGAACTAGGAACGACGATAGTCTCCCTTTTAATATTAAAGGTTTTTTCCTCATTGTCTCTATCTACAATTAACGCAACCATTGTTCCATTATCTCCTCTTATTTTCTCAACGATTTTGTCAATTGATATATTAGAAACATCTTCTTCGTTTACTTTTAGAATAGTATCTCCAGCTAATATTCCTGCTTTTTCGGCAGGAGTATTTTTAATAGGAGCTATAACTTTAATTTTTCCATCTTTTTCAGCAATTTGAATTCCGATTCCATCAAAAGTTCCTTCTAAGTCTTTTTGGAATATCTCTGCCTCTTCTGGGTCATAAAAAGAAGTGTAAGGGTCGTCTAAGGCAGAAACAAATCCTTTAATAGCGCCATAAACCATTGCTTCTGTGTTGATATTATCTTCAAAGACAAAGTTTTCGTTTATATTCCTCCAAACCTCTCCAAGTAAAGAAAAGTTTATAGTGTCTTGTGTATATAAATCAGTATATAGTTTTTCATTTAATTGTTGGTTTATAAAAAAACCGGCCCCAAAACCAAGGCACAAAGTAAATACTATTATTATTTCTTTTGATATTTTTGTGTTCATAAGATTCTTCCCTTTTTTATATCATAATTATATACCAAAAACAACCTTGAAAATTGTTCTAAAGATGTTGTAAGTTTTTCTTAAATGTTTTGATCTATCCAGCTCTTAATATCCTCTTCCTCTCTAAAACCTACAAAGCCAGCTTTAGCCTCATTTTCCTTAAAAAGAACAACAGTTGGTATCACTTCAATTTTAAAAGTTTGGCTTAGGGTTGGATTCTCATCAACGTTTACCTTGTAAACAGTAATTTTTTCTTTATAGTCTTCAGCTACCTTTTCAAGTATTGGTCCTAACTTTTTGCAAGGAGGACACCAATTAGCCCAAAAATCAACCACAACTGGTTTGTTTGCTTTTAAAATAGTTTCTTCGAAATTTTGATCTGTTAAGTCCATATTTTTATATTTCTTTTTTAATTTCTTCGAATTCGTTTTCGACTTCTTTTAATCTTTTTTTACTTTCTTTAATTAAAGTAGTGGCTTCTTTTATTTTTTGAAGTCCTACCTCAATATCAATTTCTTCTTGAGATTCAAACCAATCAGAAATTTTCGAAAGATTATCTATTAATTCTCCTAAATTGTTATTTTCTTTTTTTGTCATATACTTTTGATTTAATTATACCATCGAGAACCTCTAAGTCAATCAGGTCGTTCTCGTTAATACAGTTAATACTTTTAATTATTGTATTGTTTTTTCTAATAATAGAATAACCCATTTTCAGTTGTCGATTCGGATTATTGTAATTAATTCCTTTTTCTAAATAATCAATTTTGTTTTTAGTTTCCTTAACAATAGAAGAAAAACTATTAACTAAGTTGGTTTGTAGATTATCGAGAAAAATATTTTTGTTTTTAATTTCATTCTCGATGATAGAAAAACTATTAACCGCTTTTTCTATTTTGTAATTTATATTAGTTAGAAGGTCTTTGTATTTTTCAAAAATATATTGTTCTTGATTTTTAAGTTCGTAAATAATTTTATCCCAAGAAGAATTTAAAAGTTCTGCGGCTGCGGTTGGAGTAGAGACTGAATAATCTGAAGCTAAAGCAAAAAGCGGCTCGTCTTCGTGATGCCCCAATCCAGAAATAACAGAACAAGGGAAATCAATTATTTCTCTAATAACAGTTTCGTTATTAAAAACATCGAAAGAGTTTTTTGAACCACCTCCTCTCATAACGACAAGACAATCAAGATCCTCTTTTTTGAAAGTTTTGATGGCAGAAATTAAATCTTCTATTGCTTCTGAGCCCTCTACTCTTGAATCAATGAATTTAATTTTAAAATTATATCTTCCTAGATTATTTAAAAAGTCTTGAATAACAGCTCCGTATTTAGAAGTAATAATTCCTATCTTTTTAGGATATTTTTTCAATTCTAATTCTCTATCAAAAACACCTTCTTTTTCTAATTTGTTTTTTAATTCCAAGTATTGTTTTTTAAGAGCTCCCTCCCCCATAAGTTCAATTGTTGAAGCTTTAAAACTCAACCTTCCAGAAGGTGCATAAACATTAGGAGTTCCTCCTACAATTATATTCATTCCTTCCTCTAAATTAATACCACAAAGACGGTAATAATAATTCCAAACAACACAATCTAAGATACTTCCATTCTTATCCTTAAGAGAAAAATAAACGTGTCCTTTGCTACTTTTTTTAACTTGACTTACTTCCCCTTCTATTTTGGCTTCACATCCTTCTAGAAAATTATTTAAAAATTCTATATATTCGGAGACAGTAAAAATATTATTTTTTAGTATTTCTTTATACATTTTAAAAACTTAAATTCGCCCTTTAAGCGAATTTAATTTTACTATTATTTTTTATGTTCTTTTTCAAATTTTATTTTCGAAACAACAACTTCTTTTCTATACTTACAATAATCACAGCTAGGATTCATTTCTGGAATTTCATCTTTCATTAAACATTCTTTCATTTCCATTAGTTTTGGTTCAATCCAAGAAGTATCGCCAGTGTATGGAATAATCTTCATTTTAAATTCTAATTTGGCATCGAACTTTGGCTGTCCAACATCACCATTGCAGTACAAAAAGTATCCAGTGTCAGAAACCTCAAATCCGTTATGTCTTACTAGCCACTGATAAACTTCCATTTGTCTTTTATATCCATTTTGCCATTCTGCATCAAGATTAACTTCTCCATCCTTTGCCGTTGCTTTGTAATCTACAATAATAACTTGCCCTTCGGGATTAATCCATAAATCATCAACTCCACCAAAGACTAAAAAATTAGAAGGTTCGTGAAGGTATTGTACGCCGATAAAGGTATTTCTAAAATCATCTAATTTTTTGTGAGCAAAAGGAATGGCGTCGATTCCAAATTCTTCAAACAATGGATGTGGGCTACCTTCTTTTCTTAAAAGGTCAAATTCTTTTTTAAGTAAAGTATCAACAGCATTGTTTAGGTTGAAAGGAAAGCCAGGAGGTCTTCCTGTTCCTAATCTTCTATCTAAATAGAAACATTGAGGACACTCAACAAATAAATCAATTTTAGATCTACTTAGTTTGAAAGGTTCTTTTGACTTAGGGTTAAATAACCCCGTTGTTCTTCTTGGGTTGTAATAATCACTCATAAATTTATTTTACTAAAGTTCCAATTTTATTCTTTAAAATATCTTCTATCTTTTCTAAATGTTTGAGGTTGAAAACAATTAAAGGTATCTTATTATCTCTACATAAAGTAAAAGCAGTTGAATCCATAACTTTTAAGTTCTTTTCGATTACTTCCTGGAAAGAAATAGTTTTGAACTTTTTAGCTTCTTTGTGATTATCTGGATCCTTGTCGTAAATTCCATCAACATCAGTTGCTTTCAAAATATAATCAGCATTGATTTCGCAAGCTCTCAATACAGCAGCGGTGTCAGTTGTAAAAAAGGGATTTCCTGTTCCTCCCGAAAAAATAACAATGCGGTCTTTTTTTAAATGACTTAAAGCTTTTCTTCTAAAGAATGGTTCAGCTATTTTAGGCATTTCAATTGCAGTTAGCATTCTTGTTTCTGCACCCATTCCCTCAAGAGATTCTTGAAGGGCTAGTCCGTTGATAATAGTTGCAAGCATCCCCATATTATCTGCTACAGCTCTATCGAACCTTTCAGCACCTACCTCTCTTCCTCTAAAGATATTTCCCCCACCAATAACAATAGCAAGGTTTATTCCTTTCTTTTTTAAGGTAATTATTTTTTCAGCTATTTCTTTAGCCGCTAAAAGAGATATGGCTCGATTCTTATCTCCAAATAATTCTCCTGTTAGCTTAAGTAAAATTGTTTGTTTTTTCATCTTATTTATTTAACAAATAAAAAACAATGACATTGTCCATTTTTTTCAATTTCTTCTAAATGAAATTTACAAGGACAAATTATTTCTTTGTTCTTTTCTTTATCTTCGCTTAATCTTCTGCAAGGACAATATCTTGCCCCCAAAGTTTTTTCTTTTTTAAGAAGCAACTCAACAATATTTTCAACCACTTGTTTGTCTGGGTTTAATTTAAAACCTTTCTCTTGGGCGTATTTTTCGTATTTTTTTATTGTTTCTTGTACTTCTTTTTTCATATTACTATTTTAGCATAATTTACTTTTTAAGACAAAGCTGTCCACAAGCAGCGTGAATATCTCCTCCGAATCTAAATCTTTCAGTTACGTAGATTCCTCCTTTAATTAAATAGTTTTTGAAGCTTTCAATTTTTTCTTTTGACGGAGCTTTAAATTCTTTAGTATTATTGTATTTAATTAAATTAACTAAATAAAGTGGGTGTCTCATAATCTTAGCTAATTCTCTAGCTTCATCAATTGAATCATTAACATCATCGATTAAAGTATATTCAAACATTACTTTTCTATTAGTTTTCTCAATATATTTATTTGTAGCCTTGAGAACGTCTTCTAAAGAATATTTTTTTGACACAGGCATTATTTTTGATCTTAGCGTATTGTTTGGCGCATGAAGAGAAATAGCTAAATTAACTTGTAAATCTTCCTTGCTTAGCTTTTCGATTCCCTCAATAATTCCTACTGTTGAGATTGAGATATGTCTTGCTCCGATATTAAAAGCATTTTCATTATTCAGCATTCTTATCGCCTTCATTACGTTTTCGTAGTTTAAAAAAGGTTCACCCATTCCCATAAAAACTATATTATTAATCGGCTCCTTTCTTTCAAAAACTAAAACTTGTTCTAATATTTCTTCGGCAGTTAAATTTCTTTTTAATCCTAATTTTCCTGTAGCACAGAACTTACAACCAAGAGCACATCCTACCTGAGAAGAAACACAAACAGTGTTTCTATCTTCGTGTCTCATTAAAACAGTTTCTATTTGAAGCCCGTCTGTTAAGGTAATCACTGCTCTTTTAACATCTTTGCTTTCAAAGAATTGAGCACTAATATCCAAAGAAGTTTCTTTTTTTAACTCTTCTCTTAGTTTCAAAGAAAGTACGGTTACTTTATCCCAAGAATCAATTAGCTCTTGGTAGATTGCTTTTTCAATTTGCTTCTTTCTAAAATAAACTAAATACACTCGTGTCTTTTTCAAAGAA
>CAZJOO010000001.1:0-1524 GCA_964547725.1 uncultured Candidatus Saccharibacteria bacterium | reverse complement strand
AGCTGGCTCTTTTTCTATTATTTTTTCTAAGTTTTGTAAGTTCATTCTAATTTATTACTTTCGTCATTATTTTCTAAAACACTTTCTCCTTTTATTTTATCTATCACTTGATTTAATTTCTTTGTTCTTGTGATTGACACTTCGTCGTATTTCTTAGAGACACTTAATATCTTGTCTCCAAGAACATTAAATTCTCTGTTGTATTTTTCGTATTCTTGTTCAAAAAGTTTTATCAATTTTACAATTTCATATAGGTTTTCTTGGTAGACAAAGTTTTTGTAAGATTGAAAAATCATTCTAATCATAGCGGTAAAACTAAATGGTCCGGCAAGAACAACTTTTTTATTCATAGCCTCTTGCCAAACATCATAGAGCTTGTCGTAGATAAAGCTAAAAATCATTTCGTTTGGAATGAATAGAATAACAAAGTCAACAGTTTTTTCTTCTGGGTTGATGTAATCTCTAGAAGAAGCTTGTTTTATCTTTTCTTTAACGTCTTTTTTGAATTCGTTTAAGTATCGTTCTTTTTCTAGTTTGTCTTTTGACTCTTCGTATTTAAGAAGAGCGCTTAAAGGAAATTTTACATCAACATTGATTTTTGTTTTGTCTGGTAGAAAAATAGTAAAGTCTGGGCGATTTGAATTAGTTTCCTGAGCAGTGTTTGCAATATAGTTTACTCCTTTTACAAAACCAACAGAGTTTAAAAGCTCTTCGGCGATTTCTTCTCCGTACCTTCCTCTTTTTTGATTATTGGTTAAAACACTTCTAAGTCCGTCAGTAGATTCTTTTAAATCTTTAGTTAATATTTTGTGTTCTTCAAGGATTGTTTTCAAAGAACTAAATTCTCCAATCCTATCTTTTTCTAAACTAGCAATTTCTTTTTGACTTTTTTCAAGCTCTCTTCTTATCTGATCAGTTAGCTCTTTTATGTAGTCTTTCTTTTCTTCCATTACTTCTTGCTTTGCATCAAATTGTCTAAACAAAAACTCTCTTTCTTCTTTCATTTTTTGAAGAAAAATAAATAATAGTCCAATCATTATTAATCCCAAACAAACTAAGATGATGAGCTCTATGGTCATATGCGTTCTTTTAAAATAAATATATTATCATTCTTGTATACTTTTTCTTGTACTTTAATTGCGATTTCTTCCCCTTTCTTTCCTTTTTTAACATCCTTATTCTCAATTTGCATTGATTCAATTTTTTGTTCGATGAATGTTTTTTCTCCTTCGATTTGAATGTTTTCTCCAACAGAAAGGTTTCTGTGTTTTAATTCAATTTCTGCTACTCCAATTTTTGAATAGTAATGAGTAACGTTTCCTACAAGAACTTTTTCGTATTTAGAAATATTATCAGCTTGATTGTAGCTTATTCCTTCTTTTCCCGGTGTCCCAAAATAGAATCCAGTAGAAAATCCTCGATTATATACCTCTATTAATTGTTTTTTCCATTCTTCAACTTTTTCTTTGGTAAAGGTTTTATTAAAATGAGCGTCAACGGCTTCTCTATAACATCTTGCTGTAA